>JAUVGT010000057.1 GCA_030593645.1 Deltaproteobacteria bacterium | reverse complement strand
ACCGGATACCCGGAAGGGTTAAAGGGTGAAGACATTCCTTTGTCCGCCAGGATCGTGGCCCTGGCTGATGTGTATGACGCGTTGACCACAAAGCGGGTGTACAAGGACGCCTATTCCCATGAGAAGGCCATGGAAATTATCTCCAAAGACAGGGGCCGCAAGTTTGATCCTGATATCGTGGATGCGTTTTTTGTCCGGGTCGACGATTTTGACTCCATTCGCTGTATGATGAATGACAATGGGGAGTTGAGTAATAGCCCGGGTACACTACGGGAGAATATTGCGGTGTAATAGGGAGCCAAAAACCAAGAGCTAACAATATTGTGGGGGCAGGTTCTAAACCTGCCCTTTATGACGGATTATAAAAAAAGACGATACCGATACCGACCCCGAATTCCGATGAATGTGTGATTTGAATGGAATATTGGAATGATGGGTTCCCGGATTGCCCCTTCTACAGTTAAAGGTCATTTGTTGTATTCAACGTCATTCCGGCGGAGGCCGGAATCCAGCCTGTGAAAAATCGATCATTCTGCTTCCGGAGAACCCACCAGAATCATTCAAATATTTGATCTATCTTCTTTCCTCTGAATGAGATTAAATCCCTGTTTAATATTATTTCTTTACGCAACTCCGGGTTTGGTGTAAAATATTAAGGATATCACTAAATCTGATAAATATGAGATAAATTAACCTCAGCGTTGCATAAGATTTGAGTTCAAAACGCTTTGGATTAGGTCAGCAAGGGATGTTTGGACATTTTCAGAGGTGAAAGCGTATTTAACATACGGTGAACTTCTGAAAATGGAAAAACATTTCTTGATGGCCTGATATAGAGCGAGTGAAACGTTCTTGGGCCGAATATTTATGCAACGCTGGGGTTAAGACTGCCGGAAGCGCAATTAATCCGACCATGAAAATCCATATATGCTGAAAAAGTAATGAAGTGGTTTCAAAACCACTTCTAATACATCACAACGGTTGTGCATGTATATCATGCTATCATCCCGTAAACTGACCGATTACTTCTAATGTGAAAAAGACCCTCTGAAACACCATCATATGATATTCCCGCATGTATGGGATCGATATACATATGGCATCATTTTTTTTAATGACAGAAACTTCAACTGGTTGATTGAAATTATTATGAATAATCATGATCAAAAACAGGTAGAGGTTTTAAGAAACAGTGAATACAGGTACAGAGAACTGTTTGATCATATGAGCAGTGGAGTTGCTGTTTACCAGTCAGGAGATAATGCCCGGGATTTTATCTTTGCTGATTTTAATAAAGCAGCTGAAAAAATTGATAATATAGACAGAAATAACCTGATCGGAAAGAGTGTCCTTGAAGTATTCCCAGGAGTGATTGAGTTCGGCTTGTTTGATGTTTTCCGGAGGGTATGGGAAACCGGGAAACCGGAATCCCACCCCATATGTAAGTATCACGACGGAAGGATTACCGGCTGGCGGGAAAACTATGTCTATAAATTGCCGTCCGGTGAAATTGTCGCGATATATGATGATATCACTGAGCGTAAGCAGGCTGAGGAGAAACTGCATCAATGGGCTCATATTTTTGAACACGCGGAATGGGGAGTGGTTGTATGCAATGTGGAACATGCGACCATTGAAATAGTGAATCCCGCATTCGCGCGTATGCATGGCTATACGGTGGAAGATTTAATAGGATACCCGATTGTCGATCTTTTTGCGCCTGAAATCAGGGAGGATTTACCCTGTCATATCTGCACCGCGCACGAAAAGGGGCATCACACTTTCAGATCTTTACACATCCGAAAAGACGGCAGCGTATTTCCTGTTTTAATGGATATGACCGCGGTAAAAGATGAATTCGGGGAGGTGCTCTACCGGGTGGTCTACGTACAGGATATTACCGCGCAGGTGAAAGCGGAAAAAGAGAAAAAGCGTCTGGAGGACCAGCTCCATCAGGCCCAAAAAATGGAAGCCATCGGGATCCTTTCCGGCGGTATTGCCCATGACTTTAACAATATTTTATCTTCCATATTGGGTTTTACTGAACTGATAAAAATGAAAATTTCTGATGGTGATGATATTGGGAATGATCTGGATGAAGTTTTAAATGCCGGCCTCAGGGCAAGGTCACTGGTTAAACACTTATTAATATTCAGCCGCCAGAGGACTTTGGAGACAAAAGTCTTAGAGGTAAGCCTTTTGGTTAAGGAGACGTTAAAGTTTCTTCGGGCGTCTCTGCCGACTACGGTTGAAATCGTACAAAACATCACACTCCCGGAAAGTATGGTCGTGGCCGATCCCACCCAGATTCACCAGATCCTGATGAATCTTTGTACCAATGCGGTGTATGCCATGAAGGAAAAAGGGGGTGTGCTTAAGGTAAGCCTGGAAGACGTTTTTTTAAATGAAGGGTGTATGCCGCAATATAAACAGCTAAAACAGGGTAAGTATATTCAAATCACAGTCAGTGACACCGGGCATGGAATCTCAACGGAATTTTTGGATAGAATTTTTGATCCTTTTTTTACTTTAAAAAAACGCGGTGAGGGAACCGGTATGGGACTTTCTTTGGTCCATGGAATCGTAAAGGACCTGGAGGGCGCTATTTCAGTAAACAGCGAGCCTGGTAAAGGGAGCACCTTCCATGTTTTACTGCCCAAACACGAGGGAGAGCCGGATGACTTATATGTCCCTGCCACTATTCAGACAAAAGGTCATGGAAGAATTCTCTTTGTGGATGATGAAAAAAATATCGTGCTTACAGGTCGGGATTTACTTGAGAGGCTCGGGTATGAGGTTGTCGCGGCGTTCGACAGTCATGAAGCCCTGGAGGTTTTTAAAGCAGGGCCGGAGAAGTTTGATCTTGTGTTAACGGATTTGACAATGCCCCGGATGACAGGACTTGAATTATCAAAACAACTAAAAGAAATCAAACCTGATATTCCCATCGTTCTGTGTACCGGATTCAGCGATGGACTAACAACAGAAAAGATTAAAAATGTTGGAATCAATGAGTTGATCATGAAACCCATGATTATCAGCGAACTGGATGCGGTAATCAGAAAAGCAATCAATTCTGAAATGGAACCGGTTACATAATGGCAAATATATTAATCATCGACGATGATCCCAAGATATGCCTGTTTCTCTCTAAAATCCTGGAGCGTATGGGACATAATATTTCCACAGCCAACACCCTGGAAGGCGGTCTTCATAGCGGCACAAAGAATAAATGTGATTTGATTATGCTTGACCTGGAACTACCGGATGGAAATGGACTTCAGATTTTACCAGAACTCATACAGGCTCCTTCATCGCCTGAAGTGATTATCATTACCGGAACCGGTGACATCCGGGGAGCGGAAATCGCTTTCAAATACGGCGCGTGGGATTACGTGCAAAAACCATTTGTAATGGATGAGGTGTCACTTCCCATCACCCGGGCTCTTCAGTACCGGCAGGAAAAAGAAACAGCAAAAACATCTGCGACCTTTCATCGCGCAGGTATTATAGGGGAGTCATCAGTCATTCGGAGTTGTCTGGCGGATGTAAGCAAGGCTTCGGTGACTGACTCCGGCGTTCTTATTACCGGTGAAACCGGTACCGGGAAAGATTTATTTGCACGGGCCGCACACGAAAACAGTAAAAGATCAACCGGGAATTTTGTTGTCGTGGATTGCGGAGCTATTCCCGAGACCCTGTCCGAGAGCACTCTGTTTGGTTATGAAAAGGGCGCTTTTACGGGTGCGGATAAAAACCAGCCGGGTATTATTGCCCAAGCGGAAGGCGGAACTCTTTTTCTTGATGAAATCGGTGATCTGTCACTCAATATTCAAAAATCACTTTTACGGGTTCTCCAGGAACGAACCATTCGGCCGATTGGCGGTAAGCGGGAAATACCTGTCGATTTCAGGCTTGTGGCCGCGACAAACCGTGACCTGGACCAAATGGTGAACGAAAAAACGTTTCGTATGGATCTTCTGTATCGTATTCGCACGATTGAGATCAAACTTCCTCCTCTTCGGAATCGTGAAAATGATGTTCAGGAAATCGCGATCAGAAAAATCCAGGAAATCGGCCAGAGATATAATATTGGAATCAAAGGTGTATCCCCGGAGTTCATCGAAATCCTGAATTCTTACAACTGGCCCGGAAATGTAAGAGAGTTGATCAATGTGCTGGAATACGCGTTAGCATCTTCCAGGAACGATTCCACCCTGTTTCCCAAACACCTTCCCCCGGAATTACGTATAGTCAGCTTGAATATTGATTCAGATCAAACCATAGAGTCAGAAGAAGTAAACGTTAACATACCGGATATCGATGAAGAATTTCTTTCGTTATCTGACTATCGAGCCAGCGTTGAAAAAATCTATTTTCAAAGGCTTTTGAAAAAATCAAATGGTAACCACAAGGAAGCCTGCCGACTATCCGGAGTTTCCAAATCCCGATTATACAGTTTATTGAAACAATATAGTCTTTCACTATCCAAACCTTCTTAGAAGTGGCTTTAAAACCTCCCCTCAGGCTCAATTTCTATGTTTGAGTTAACCCGCCTTCGGCGGACTCGAAATTGTCTATATTCCTGCGTGCCCAAATAAATTTTCATTCCTGAAAAGAGGACTGCCCATTCCTGTTTTCAGGAAAACAAGAATCAGCCGCCCCCCCCACAAATATTCAAGCATAAATATAACTCACTGATATTTTGACAAAAAAAAATTATCGATGGTTTGGCACATATCATGCTGACTACATTGTATTGAATGTGATGCGCCAATCGATTTTGAATCCACCACAAATAACATTGAAAGTTAAAATGGATATGCAAATACTGCCACTGGTAAAAGAAATAGTTATGGAAAAGGATGCGGCAGGGTTTGACCCTGAAATGATCAAGGAAGAAAAGATCGCCCTGGTTGCTCATATATACCCGGACAGTGACTTTAAACAGCAGGTAGACGTTTTAAATGACCTGTCGAAGATCATGAAAAACATTATTCAAATATTCCTCCTGGATGAAGATGCTGTGCGTAAGTACCATGAATTCGATATCAGTGGTTCGCCAACGTTCATATTTTTTTACAACGGGGAGGAAAAGGGAAGGCTGCTCGGAAAAGCGGACACAAAAACCCTGATCGATTTTATATCAAATCATCTGCTGGAGATGATTTAATCTTACACTAAGTCGTTTGAAAATAAAAAAAAGGCTAATTATGGCATTACCTGAAAATACGGACCCGGGATTCATGTCCTCAGTAAATCACAGTACACGGAACAGTATCGACGATTTTGTCAAATCCCTTAACGCCCTCACTGTCAACGCGGAAAAAGACTTTATAGTTCTGGGTAACGGTCTTCAGACGGTCCATTCCAATGTCAAAAACCTGACCCGGTTGATACTCAATACGTCAAACCGGATCGGCGGTGATGATCAGGAGGGGGTGCTTGGCCGGGTTAAACAAATCGTTAATGAATCCCTTGAAGAGATCAGGAGTTTTAACGATGAAGTCAATTCCAATTTAACCCGGATCAATACAGTGGTCGGGGGCATTGGAGAGCTTCGGGAAACCAGCGAGAAGATCAAAAAGTTTGCCAAGTTTCTAAAAGCAGTGGCTTTGAATATGCTGGTGGAAAACGCCCGGACCATGGATTCGGCCAATATATTTTCAGATATTGCCCGGGAGATTAAGGATCTATCCGTTAAGATTTCAGGTATCGCTAATGATGTTTATGACAATGTGGAAAGCGCCGGAGAAATTCAACTATCGGTTCACCGAAAGATATCCAAAGGTATGGACAAGCTGGAAGCCCTGACCGGGGATGTCCATGCCGTGGTCCGGGCATCGGTTAAAGAGACGGAAGAGCTGATGAATTTTTCACTTCAGAGCATCGAACAGGCCGGTATACGCTCCCAGAAGATCACCCGCCAGGTGGGAGAAATCGTGGTGGGTGTCCAGTTCCACGATAATATGAGGCAGCGGATCGAGCTGATGATCGATACCCTGAACCGGTCGGACACCCTGAGCCGTTCAGAAACGATGACCGGTTCGGTCATCAGGAACCAGGTTTCTTTATTCCAGGATATAAGAAGCGAGGTGGATGAAGTATACTATAAGAACTTAGAAGCCATGGAGGGGATCGAAAAAGAGGTTGACGTGCTGGTGGAGAATTTTCTGGGTCTTAAATCAGAAGACACGGGAACCAGCCGGGCGGATATGATAACCGATGATGATCCGTTTTTGACATTAAAGTCAGCGCTGGTGCAGCTTCAGGAACTTCTGGACCAGGGGCGAGGACTTTTTGAACAGCTCCGGGAGGCGGCCGCCCAGGCAGCGGACATTGCCTCAAACCTCTCACACCTTTTGAGTACCATCCGTGAAATCAGCAGTGAAACGCAAATCAAGGCTTTAAATTCCATTGTCGCGGCCCAGCGTCTGGGAGAGCGCGGCAGGACATTGAAACTGCTGGCCCAGGAGATGAAGGATCTCGCGGCCCGGTCAGACGTATTTGTGAATGAAGCGGACGGGATCATCGAATCGATTGTTGAGTCGGCCACGGAGATCGGCCGGAAAGATTTGAAAGGACTGGAAGCCGCGAGCGCCGACAGCAGTGCCGTTACCCGGCTGGATGATTTTATCGATAATCTTTCAAGTGAATATGACCGGTTCAAGAACGATTCCGAAGAGGCTTACGAACAGGCCAAAACACTGAGAACCGCGATCACCGACACCATCGTGGGCCTTGATTTTTTCAGGGGTCTGTCAAAGGAGATGACTGATCATCGAAAGCGTCTGGAGGTGATCGCAGAACTTACAGGTGATGATATTCCGGCAGGTGAAAATCGGCCTAAGGAAAAGAACGGTATCGTCATACCGTTCAGTGAGGTTTTGAAAAAGAGGGATGACAAGGACGGTCTGGGAAAAAACGTGGAGATATTCGAATGAAAAACGATCTTTATTTAAAGGTAAAACAATCAGGTGATGGGACGCTGTCCATTGCCTGCAGGCTGACAATCGAGAAATCAGAAGAACTCAAGGCAATTCTGATCAAGGCTTTAGGGAGTGTAAAAACACTTTTGATCGACGCGAAGAGACTCAGAGGCATTGATGTTTCCTGTATTCAGCTGTTCTGCTCGGCCGCGCGTTCTTTTCAGGAAGAAAAAAAGAAAATATCGATTAAGAGTATTCACTCTTCAACACATTTAAAAAAGGTGTTGATAGACAGCGGTTTTGCAGGGGACCGGTGTATATCAGAAGATTTTTGTAAAAACTGCTTATGGAAGGAGATAAGAAATGATGTCTAAAACAATAATGGTTGTGGATGATTCATCAAGTGTTCGCCAGATGATGTCTTTTACCCTGGAGAACGCCGGTTATGAAGTGGTGGAAGCTGAGGACGGGCGGGACGCGCTGAAGAAACTGGGCGACTCAAGGATCAATATGATTGTGACGGATCTCAATATGCCGAATGTAAATGGATTTGAACTGATCCGTTCGGTGCGTTCCAAATCAAAATACAAATACATACCCATTGTGGTTCTCACCACGGAATTTCATGACGCCAAAAAGAAAGAAAGTAAAGACGCGGGCGCAACCGGCTGGATCACCAAACCGTTCAAACCGGATCAGCTGATCGGTGTGATTAAAAAAGTGATACCGAATTAAATCGCTTCCGCGATTTAGTTAAGAGTTAATAGTTATGAATTTTGAGTTGCAGAAATTTTAAATCGTTAACACGATTTAATTATGAGTTATAAGTTTTGAGTTTTAAGTTGAAGGAATTTAGATCGAATTTAATCCTTTAATTCATAACTCAAAACTAAAAACTAAAAACTCTACTCCGCAGGAGTAGAAGGGGGAACATTTTGGATACCCAGAAAGAAACATTTAAGGAAGAAGCACAGGAACTGCTCATAAAAATTGAGGCGGCGCTGCTGGAACTGGAGGAGAATCCTGAAGATATGGGCCAGGTTGACCGAGCCTTTCGCGCGATGCATACGATCAAGGGCTCAGGCGCGATGTTCGGTTTTGATGATATCACGGACTTTGCCCATAAGCTTGAAACGGTGTTTGATCTTTTGCGAGACGGCAAAGCGGATATCACCCGTGATCTGATCAGTCTGGCCCTTAAAGCCTGTGACCAGATAAAAGGGATGCTGGAAGGATCGGAAGACAGGGCGGAATCGCATCGAATTATTATATCCTTAAGCGATATGTTCCCGGAGTTTAAGGGGTTTGATCATGATCATGAAGCCCCCCCGGAGAGTATTCCTGAAGAGCGCCGCGGTTCTGAAAAGACCTATCGTATCATTTTTCGCCCGGATAGATGCATTCTGAAAAACGGAACCAGTCCGATCAATCTTTTAAACGAACTCCGGGAACTCGGTGAGTGCGACGTTACGGCCCATCCGGATACCATCCCTCTTTTAAAGGACTATGACCATGAAGCCTGTTATTTATACTGGGATATTGTTTTGACAGCAGACAAAGGGATTAACGAAATCAAAGATGTTTTTATCTTTGTTGAAGACCATAGTGAGATTAAAATCGAAATCATTGACGAGGGTGATGACGTCAGTGTGGGTGTTGAGACCAAACGGCTGGGGGAGATCCTTGTGGATCGGGGGGATGTGACCCCAGAAAAACTGATGACCGCGCTCAATACCCAGAAACGATTAGGAGAAATACTGGTGGAAGAGAAAATAGTCAGCAATAGCCGGGTGGGAGCGGCACTCAGGGAACAGCAGCATATGCGAAGAACACGCGAAAAGATATGGAAGACGGCCCAGACATCCAGTGTCAGGGTCCCGGCTGAACGGCTGGACGCGCTGGTTGACCTGGTGGGGGAACTGGTGACGGTCCAGGCCCGGCTGACCCAGAAGGCGACTGTTGATGATGATCCGGACCTGACTTCCATTGCCGAGGATGTGGAGAAACTCACAAACGGCCTTCGGGACAATACCATGAGTATCCGGATGGTCCAGATCGGGAGTACATTTACGGCGTTTAGAAGGCTTCTGCGGGACCTTTCAAAAGATCTTGAAAAGGATGTGGTGCTTGAAACCGAAGGGGGCGAGACCGAGCTGGACAAGACCGTGATCGACCGCCTGAACGATCCCATGGTTCATATCATCAGGAACTGTATTGATCACGGTATTGAAACACCGGATATAAGGGAAGCCTCCGGCAAACCAAAAACCGGAACGATCCGTCTTTCCGCGGAGCATTCAGGGGCTCACGTGATTATCCGGATATCGGATGACGGCGCGGGTCTTGATTCTGAAACGATCCGGAAAAAGGCCATTCAAAACAATGTGATCGCGTCTGACGCCGAACTTTCAAAAAAAGAGTTGTTTGAGCTTATTTTTGCCCCGGGTTTTTCCACGGCCAAAAAGGTGACCGACGTGTCCGGTCGGGGGGTCGGTCTGGATGTGGTGAAAAGAAACGTCGACGCCCTGCGCGGCTCGGTGGAGGTCACCAGCAAAAAAGGAGAAGGCGCCACGGTCATCTTAAAGCTTCCTTTAACCCTGGCGATTATTGAAGGCCTTTTAGTCAGGCTGGGAAGCGACAAATATGTGATGCCCCTGTCATCTGTTGAAGAGTGTGTGGAACTGACCAAAGCGGAATCTGAAAAGGTTCAGGGCAGGGATATATTAAATGTCCGGGATGAAATTGTTCCTTATGTGCGGCTGCGCAAGACATTTGAGATCGACGGGGATCCACCCGGAATTGAGCATGTGGTGATCACCCGGGTGAACGGTGACCGTGTGGGTTTTGTGGTGGACAGTGTGATCGGCGGTCATCAGACCGTGATCAAACCGCTGGGCCGGGGGATGAAACAATCGGAGGATATATCCGGCGCCACGATCCTGGGAGACGGTACCGTGGCGTTGATCCTGGATATTGACAAGCTGATACAAGAGCAATTGGAACCGGTACACTAAAATTATGGAATGCTGGAATAATGGAATAATGGGTTCATCGATTGCAGGGACAGGCTTGTGCGGGCGTAGCCTTGCGAAGCCTCCATCACCGTACCTGCCCAAAATATCGGGCAAAAAGAGAAAGGACGATTGCGATATCGATACCGACCCCGAATTCCGATTATCAATTCCCCCCTTGAGGGGGGTACGGGGGGTGTATAATAACACGCTATGCGCCGGAAACCATGCGCTATAAGCTAACAACCAAGAGCCAATAACCAGGAACTAACAAACCAATATAGATAAAGGAGAATCCTATGGCTACTAAGGGAGTCACAAAAATCAACCAGTTCCTCACTTATATTCTGGATGAGGAAGTTTACGCGTTCGATATCGCCAGGGTACGTGAAGTGCTCGATTCAGGCGATATCACAAAGGTGCCGAAAATGCCTGAATTTATGCGCGGGGTGATCAACCTGAGAGGTAAGGTGGTGCCGGTGGTCGATCTCCGGCTCAAGTTCGGGATGACTGAAACGGAACAGACGGTGGATACATGTATTATTATTATTGATGTCACTTTAGATGGTGAAACAAGTATCCTTGGAGCCATGGCCGATTCCGTCAAGGAAGTGCTGAACCTTACGGTCGAACAGATCGAAGAGGCACCCAAAATCGGAACACGGCTGAACACGGAGTTTATCAAGGGAATGGGAAAAAAGGATAATGATTTTATTATTATTCTTGATGTGGATAGTGTGTTTACAAGTGAAGATCTGACTATCGTCCAGGGTACTGAAAATAAAGCAGTGCCCGTTAGAGAAACAGCAGCTCAGCCCGCCGAAGACGGGCCACAGGCTGCGGTTTAAATAATTTAATAAACAAAGAGAGGTATATATTATGCGCTGGAAAGATTTTAAAATCGGAAGAAAACTGGCCATCGGTTTTGGAGCCATGCTGATTCTTGTGACGCTCGCGGGATTTGTCGGGTTTAACGGAATTCAAACCGTCGCCCATTCACTTTTTGTTGTCGGCGACGTGGAAGCTCCCATTGCCGATATGTCCATGGAGATGAAAATCTCACTCCTTTCCGCAAGAAATGCAATGGAAGAGTTTAAGTCCGCGACAACAGTGATTGCTACTGATAACGAAGAAGATCTTAAAGAAATTGAAAAAACTTATAAGCAATCCATGGAAGATTTTGATCAGTTTGCGAATGCAATTCTGCACGGCGGTATTGTTGAAGGTGATCTGGTTGTGATTAAAAGCGATAACGAAAAACTAAACTCATTAATCAGGGAAGCTGAAGAATCCCATGATCAATTCAAGAATGCCGCAGAATCAATGATGATTGCTGGTAAGGATCTTATTGAAAAAAAGAAAGACTCAAATGTGGCAATGAAAAAAATGGAAGCTGTATATCATGAGGTATACAAACATTCAACTGAAATGGAAGAAATGGTTGGATCGAGTATTCAAGAAAGGTCGGACAAAGCCGGGCTTAGTGGAGAAGCCGTTGCGATTCTGACTGAGGAAATACCCTTGGCGGATATGTCCATGGAGCTAAAAATTGCGATTGGTGAAAGCCGGCTAGTACTCGAAGAAATTGCTCAAACCAGTGACCTGCAAGAAGTTGATAGACTTGAAAAAGAATTTTTTAAAACCATAAAAGATTTTGATCAAATGATTGATGCCATACTGAAGGGCGGTACGGTTGAAGGGATTAAAGTCATTGCTGCAAGAAACCGAGCTTTAAGGGAAGTAGCACAAGAGATGGATGTACACCATGGTGAGTTTCAGAAGAGTGTGAAAGAATTTATCGCAGCCCATCGTGCAAAAATCATACAGACAAATACTGCTGAAGCGGCTATGCATCAACTTGATTCAATCGGTGAAAATGTGGCTAAGGATCTTACTGCGGTTGAAGAAATATCAGGGGAAGGCATGGCTTTGGCCAAAAAAGAAGGTGTGCTCGCGAAAAAAGGAGCTGTCAGCATGCTGATTACCGTGGTACTGATATCTATCGTGATCGGTATATTTCTAGGTGTTGTGATTACCAGGGGCGTGACCGGGCCGATTGCCAAAGGTGTCGAAGTCGCCAATGAATTGTCAAAAGGAAATATTTCCGTGGATATTGAGGTGGACGGTAAAGATGAAATCGGTGAGCTTCTTTCATCGATGAATAACATGGTCAGTTCCCTCAGGGATACGGTAAATGTCGCGGAAAAGATCGCGGGAGGTGATATGACCGCAAAGGTAAATCTTCTCTCAGACCATGATACGCTGGGTCATTCCCTGAATAAAATGATCGAAAACGTGAGCAGTATTGTATATGACGTCAAACTGGCCGCGGACAACGTGGCTTCAGGGAGTCAGCAGATGAGCGCGAGTTCCGAAGAACTTTCCCAGGGCGCCAATGAACAGGCATCATCAGCCGAAGAATCCTCAGCATCCATGGAACAGATGGCGGCCAATATCAGGCAGAACGCGGAAAACGCCCAGCAGACCGAGTCCATATCGATTCGGGCCGCGGAAGACGCGGAAAAAGGCGGAAGTGCTGTCGAGCAGACCGTAAGTGCCATGAAAGAGATCGCCGAGAAAATTTCAATTATTGAAGAAATCGCACGCCAGACCAATATGCTGGCCCTTAACGCGGCCATCGAGGCCGCAAGGGCAGGTGAGCACGGGAAGGGGTTCGCGGTGGTTGCCGATGCGGTCAGAAAGCTCGCGGAAAGAAGCCAGGCCGCGGCCGGTGAAATCAGTAATCTTTCAACTTCCAGTGTGGACATTGCTGAGAAAGCGGGAGAAATGCTGACAAAGATCGTACCCAATATCCGGAAGACCGCGGAGCTGGTCCAGGAGATCAATGCCGCGTCCAATGAGCAGAACTCCGGCGCGAACCAGATCAACCGGGCGATTCAGCAATTTGATTCCGTAACGCAGCAAAATGCCGCTTCCGCGGAAGAAATGTCTTCGACTTCCGAAGAGCTGGCATCCATGGCTGAACAGCTTCAATCCACTATCGCCTATTTTAAATTGAATGGAGATGGAGGTAAGAGAAAAGCGATTGAGGTCGCGCAGGCAGATCATTCAACGCAGCATTATTACCAGACGGCAACTCCGGTTAAGGCTGCAGTCAAACCGAAAGCGGTCCAGGCGAAAGCTGTCCCTGAAATTCAAGGCGAAGAAAGCACAGACGGGGTTGCCCTGAATATGGGTGTGGAAAAGCCTTCGAGCGATTCTCTAAAAAAACCGGAAGGTTCTGCGACAGATGATGAATTTGAAAAATACTAAGTCTATAATATGAGATGTAGGGGCAGACCTGTGTGTTTATCCTGTTAAATATGTAAATCCATTTAACCGGGGTCTGTCCTTTGTTTCCAATATTAAAAACGATCTGAAGAAAATTTAAATTAGGTAAGACCATGAATCAAGCTGCAGGAAACGAATATTGCCATGCCCGTCTGAAGAAAGAAGATTTCACGCGGCTTGGCTCATTTATCCAGTCGAGTATCGGTATCAAGATGCCGAAACAAAAGAAAACCATGGTCGAGGCAAGACTGAGAAAAAGGCTGAGAACGCTCAATCTTAAATCATATACGGATTACTGCGATTATCTTTTCAGCAAACAGGGCATGGAAGAAGAGCTGGTCAACCTAATTGACGTGATCACCACCAATAAAACAGAATTTTTCAGGGAAGCGGATCATTTTGATTTTATGGTTCAGTCGATTCTTCCGGGAATGATCAACGGGCGTTACAGGCGGCTTTCGATTTGGAGCGCCGCCTGTTCAACCGGTGAAGAGCCCTATACCCTGGCAATGATTATGGAAGAATATGCCAAAAGACATCCTGAAAGTCGATTTGAATACGAGATTCTTGCCACGGATATATCAAACGAAGTGCTGAACAAGGCAAAGGACGCTGTATACAGCGAAACCCGGGTTGAAAACATGCCTATTGATCTTAAGAAAGAATATCTTCTGCGTTCCAAAGACAGGTCAAAAAAGCTGGTGAGAATTATCCCGGAGCTGAGAAAAAACGTTACATTTCAGCACCTGAACCTGATGGATGAAAAATTTGAGTTCAAACAAAAAATGGACATCATTTTTTGCAGGAACGTGATCATCTACTTTGAAAGAAAAACCCAGGAGAAGCTGATAAATCGTCTGTGCGAATATCTGAAACCCAATGGATATATTTTTATGGGTCACTCGGAAGTACTGGCAGGTTTGAACCTGCCGTTAAAGTCGATTGCGCCGACGGTTTATCAAAAGATGGACTAATGGTTTATTATGAGCAGTAAAATACAAACTTTAATTATCGACGACTCAGCAGTTGTGAGACAGACGCTAAAGGAGATACTGTCCACGGACAGAAGAATCGAAGTCATGGGGATTGCAGCCGACCCGTATGTGGCGGCTGAGAAGATGAAAAAAGCCAGACCCGATGTAATTCTGCTCGATATCGAGATGCCGTATATGGACGGTATTTCATTTTTAAAAATCATCATGACCCAGCACCCGATCCCGGTGGTGATCTGTTCCAGCCTGACCGACAGGGGGTCGGAGACCGCCCTAAAGGCGTTGGAATACGGCGCGATCGAGATTATCACAAAACCGCGTGTGGGCTCAAAAACATTCCTGGAAGAATCACGCATACGGATCTGCGATGCGGTCAAGGCCGCGTCGGTTGCCCGAACCAAAAGGGTTTTAAAACCGGTTCAGTTCGGGGAGGTTGAACCCAGGGAGATTGAACCGAAGCTAACGGCAGATGCCATGCTTGCCGGTCCCAAAAACAGGGCCATGCTTCAAACGACCGAAAAGGTTGTCCTGATCGGGGCATCCACAGGCGGAACCGAAGCCCTCCGGGCACTTCTGACATCCATGCCGATCGATTCACCGGGCATGGTGATTGTTCAGCATATGCCCGAGCATTTTACCAGGGCTTTTTCCCAGAGACTGAATACCGACTGCAGGATCTCGGTCAAAGAGGCGGAAAACAACGACACGGTGATCCGGGGCCGGGCGCTGATCGCGCCGGGTAATCTGCATACCCTGTTAAAAAGAAGTGGTGCCCGGTACTATGTTCAGGTCCGATCCGGTCCCCTGGTCTGTCGTCACCGGCCGTCCGTGGATGTGCTTTTCCGGTCGGCATCCCGGTACGCGGGTAAAAATGCCATCGGGGTGATCATGACCGGCATGGGGGATGACGGGGCCCGGGGTCTTCTTGAAATGAAAAATGCCGGTGCTTATACCATCGCACAGGACGAGGCCACATCGGTGATCTTCGGTATGCCCAATGAGGCGATCAAACTGGGCGCGGTGGACAAAGTTCTTCCGCTTGACCGGATCGCTTTGAATATATTTCAATCCTACCAGTACAGAAGTCTGGATTCAGCTGTTCATCAAACAGAAAGGCTATCAATATGAAACAACAGGTTGTCATTCAAACCGGGGAATCTTTTGCCAGCAGTGAACCGGTGGTGATCAAAACACTTTTAGGTTCATGCGTGGCAGTATGCCTGTATGACCCGGTAGCAAAGGTGGGCGGTATGAACCATATTCTTCTGCCGGGCAAACCCGATATGAAGAAGTTCGACAATTCGGCAAAGTACGGCATCAATGCCATGGATATATTGATTACCCAGATCATGAAACTCGGCGGGAACCGTAAAAAACTGATGGCCAAAGCCTTTGGCGGTGCCCATGTTCTCGCGGAAATCAGTCCGGAAAACGGTGTGGGCAAGAAAATCGCAGACTTTGTGGTGGCTTATTTAAAAAACGAAAAGATCAGGCTCGTGAAAAGTGACTTGAACGGTGTGGATACACGGATCATATTTTTCCATACGGACACCGGCGACGTATATCTTCGCCGCAGAAAACAGCTGAGAGATAAGTCATTAATATTGAGGGAGAGGAAGCATTTAAAGGTTATCGAAAGGAAGATCAAACAGTCCACGGATACGATTATTTTTTAAATGGAATCTTGGATGAATGATACAGAAAATTACCCATGAAAAATAACAAACTGACCATACTCTGCATTGAAGATGAAAAAGATATCCGTACCACGTTCGGTATCTTTCTTAAAAAGGCGGGATACACATTTCTTGAAGCGGAAAACGGAATGGATGGGCTGCGTGTGTTCAGAAATAAAAAACCGGATGTGATCCTCCTTGAT
>JAUVGT010000120.1 GCA_030593645.1 Deltaproteobacteria bacterium | reverse complement strand
AAGTCCAACTTCTGCGTTGTGCTGCATTTCGCAATCATTCAACGTACTATAAGTACGCTTCATGATTACGAAATTTGCACGCCTTGAATTTGAACTTTTTACGAAACCGTCTCATTCGGACTTTTTACGAGACCATCATATTTAATTTTCAAAATTGAAGCTCAGACCGCGTTCAATTCAATTTTTTTCAGAAAGAACCTATAATATAACAGGAACTAATCAACATATCAATATAACAAGAATTTTCCCAAAACCCACACTTATAACAATATTAGGAGCTAAACATTGAAACCTGTAACTGGATACCTGGAAATACTGGATAAGGGATTTGGATTCCTTCGATCCATAGAAAAAAACTTCAAGCCTGACCCTGAAGATACATTTGTACCATTGCCGATCATAAGAAAATACAAACTGTCTGAAGGCGCTTATGTTGAGGGAAGCGGGATCAAGGGAGATGATAAAAATACGAACCTGAAGCTCGCTGAGGTTGAAAAAATCAATGGGGTCTTATCTGAAAATTTTTCGGACATTGCGTCGCTGCAGGAGCAAATAAGTATCGATCCCCTGGAAAAATTTATCCTGACACGAAATGATAAAGATATTATGGGAAAATCCCTGGATCTGATCACCCCCATGGGAAGGGGCCAGCGAGGCTTGATCATTTCGCCACCCAAAGCCGGTAAAACAACAATCCTGAAACATATCGCGTCCGCCATCATTGAAAACCATCCTGAAGTGGCTGTTTTTATTCTTCTGATTGACGAACGACCGGAAGAAGTAACCGATTTTAGAAGAGGAATCAGGGAGGCCCGCGTACTCTATTCATCAGCTGACCAGAGCGTATCGCAGCATATGAAAATGACGAAAATTACCATGAACATGGCGATTCGCATTGCCGAGACCGGACGGGACGCGGTGGTATTGATCGATTCTTTGACACGGATGTCACGGGCCTTCAACACGGAAACACGCAGTCACGGCCGTACGATGACAGGCGGACTCGGAGCCAATGCCCTGGAAATGCCCAGACGTTTTTTCGGTGCGGCACGCAACATGGAAGATGGCGGATCTTTGACAGTTATCGCGACAATCCTCGTGGAAACAGGCAGCCGGATGGACGATATCATTTACCAGGAATTCAAAGGTACGGGAAACATGGATCTTGTACTCAGCCGAAAATGCGCGGAACAAAGACTGTGGCCCGCAATCAATATCAACCAATCCGGAACACGAAAAGAGCATCTCCTGCTGAGTAAGCAGGAACTCAAAGATGTGACAGATATGCGTAGAAAAGTATATGGCCGGGATGAGGTTGCCGCACTGACAGGATTTTTTGATCTGCTTTAAAAGCAGTTATAAAACTACTTCTAATATTTATCACCACGGCACCATCTCAACCGTATGGGCAGGCACAGAGGGAAATATAAATATCTTTTGTATATTCAATGTATTACTTTTTGATTGCCCGCAGGAAGGAAAGCTTGAATTCTTGACAATTCAAACTTTCTTTCTTATAATGATTCTTAGTATTAGTAAGAAAAGTATCGCAGCTCCCCCGCCCGCGTTATTGAGACGCTATCCGCCAAAGATAGGTTGCCCTGCTTTTTATCAGAACTGGTTTTACGACCAATTCCAAAACACGATTTAACATAATTATTTACTTTTTAATCATTCGGGTAACCCATTCATGACAAAAGATATATTCAAGTTCATTCGAGAACAGATAATCATTGTTTTTTCCCTAACCACAGTCTCATCCGCTGGTGTGCTATTCTATTTTTATTACCGATACAGCACCAGGCTGCCTTTCAGTGACATTTTGATTGCTGTTCTGGTTTTTTTTATGTTTATGTCAATTTCAATCTGTGCTTCTGTTTATTTTTACAATACTGCGGTGAAATCTGAAAGGGCTTCAAAAAGGATCTGGGAGGACCGGTTTATCATTTACTTTGGAGAAATACTAAATGAAAACAAAGAGCTTATGCCCGCGGTAAATGAATTAAAAATAAGTGAGGATAATTCGATCCACAGAATACTGCTTGAAAAAGGAAAGCAGCAGCAAAAATTAAAAAATGTGTTAAGAAAAAAAATACTAAAATATGAAGAAATATTATCAAAAATATTTGATGATATTAACTATATCAAATCGAGTTCAAAACTGCTTAAAAAATACAGCAAAAAATTCTATCAGAGTGCCTATTCACAATCTTCTGAAATAGAAGATATTACAAATGCCATGAACCAGTTCGTGATTCGAATCAATGATATTGCGGAGAACTCAAACCAGGCGACACAGTTTGCAGTTAAAACAGGTAAAGTTACTCAAATGGGTGTTAAACGGATGAATGAAATGATATCTGCCATATCCAGCGTTGGCCAATCAAGCAATAAAGTTGTTAATATTATCAATACCATTGATGGTATCGCCTCGAAAACAAAACTTCTGGCACTCAATGCCGCAATAGAAGCCAATCGCGCTGGAGAATATAGACAGGCCTTTGGCGTTGTGGCCAATGAAATCAGGGAACTGGCATCACACAGCACAAAGGCTGCAAAAGAAACATCCGGTCTGGTGGATAAAACAATTGAAAATGTAGACTTTGGAAACAAAGTTTCATCAAAGACATTAAACGCCTTGAATAATATTGATGGTGAAGTGAATAAAGTCACTTCAATTATAGAAGAAATTGCCGAATCATCAAATCGCCAGGCCGAAAGTTCAACCCGATTTAATGAAGGTTTGGAAAAAATCAGCAGACAAACAAAACTTCAGAAAATAAATGCCAAAGAAACAACTTCCATTTCAGAAGAACTCTATAAATATGCCAAACAGATGGAAGAAAATCTTGACCAGTTAAAACTCAATCAGAATTAGAAGCAATAAACAGGAGTGGTTTCAAAACATCCCTTCGGGCTCAATTTTTAGTATTGGCGTAACGCTTTTTATCTTTGAAATCCCTTCCACACAAGATATTAAAATATGAAAAAAATTAACTCCGGTTTGAACCAAAAGATAGTTATCCCCATAATTTCAATCATTCTGGGATCAACCATCCTTATCCTTTTATTTATCAATTATTCCTTTAAGAATATTTTTTCTACATGGGAGTTGTTTATCACAGCCCTGCTGCTTTTTGTGTTACTTTCCACATCGGTTATTTTTACGATCACCATTCTGAAAAAAAAGATTGATTCAAAAGGTCGGTCAAAGGCGATTGATAAAGAAAGTATCCTCAAACCGATAGATCACATGCTGGCTGAAAGCCAGTATGTTCCGCCAGAGATTAAAGACAATCCATTATACAGCGGGATCACAGACCATATAAAACACCACCAGATACAAAATAGTGAACTTCAGAAGCAGATGGCACACTATGAAAATCTTGTGGCCGGGCTATCCGATGACATCGCCTACATTAAAACAAGCTCAAAATTACTCAAAGAAGTTAGCCAGAAGTTTTATCGGAGCGCCTACTCACAGTCTTCTGAAATAGAAGATATTACAAATGCAATGAACCAGTTTGCGACCCAAATAACAGAAATTGCGAATCATACTACCCGGGCCGATCAATTCGCCATTGATACGAAAAGTGTCACAGAAACCGGTGTGGCAAAAATGAACGAAATGATGGCCGCTATATCCGCGATCAGTGAATCCAGCAACAGTGTTTTAAAAGTAATCAATACGATTGATGATATCGCGGATAAAACAAAACTCCTGGCTTTAAACGCGACTATCGAAGCCAATCGCGCCGAAGAGCATGGCCGGGCTTTTGGTGTGGTCGCCGAAGAAGTACGCGACCTTGCCATACACAGCAGAGAAGCGGCACAGGAAACGACGAGGCTGGTCGAAGCAACCATTGAAAATGTGAAGTCCGGTGATGTTATATCTTTGAAAACGGTTGAAGCACTGAACAAAATTAAGCAGGAAGTCAATAAAGCAACAGAGATGATCAAAGAAATTTCTCAGTCATCCAATCACCAGGCACAAAGCACCGTAAAATTCAAAGAAGGCCTGACTGAGATCACACGGCTGGCAGAAGCCCAGAAAGTCAATGCAAAAGAAACCACTTCTATCGCGGAGAAATTAACAGGATACGCGACACAGATGGAAAAAAACCTGAACAAGGTCAGCACTCCCGATGCGTTAAAAAGCCGGCAGAAAAACGAAGCACTCAATGAAATAAAACAAATCGGAAGACCGTTTAAATTTGTACTGGATCATTTCCCTCCCATGCACTCTAACGTTAACGGAGAATTCAAGGGCATTTTTATTGATATTATTGAGGAGATCATCAGGAAACGTATGGGTATTGAAATTGAATACAGTGAATTCGATTGGGACACCTGTCAGACCAGAGTGATCGCGGGTGAATATGATGGATTAATCACCACGCCGACACCTGAACGCCTTGTACATCTTAAAACCCATATTAACACGGGCTACGCGTTTGACTGGGTCATATGGACATATTCGGGTCACGAGAAATATGAAAAAATCTGTCAAATCGATTCGGTTCAAGACATTGAAGCGGGCGGCTACACGGTTGGCACTTATTCTGGAAACGCCTGGGTTGATAACACATTTAAAAGCTCCGGGGTAGATATAAGATATTTTGAAAATGAGTTTACGGCATTGGCTCAACAAAAAGCGGATATCGTAATCGAAGAACCCCTGCTCACTCACCAAAAAATAAAAGCGGGAGGGATAGACATACACCAAATTGTAGAAACCCGTGTTGTATTCCAAACGGTCCCCTTTCAGCTCATGATCGGCAAAAAATCTCCATTTGTTGAAATGCTGCCTGAATTTAACCGGAAAGTCAGAGAAATCCGGCTGGACGGGACTATGGAACAAATCATGTCTCAATACACCTGAAGATTCCTTATATATTTCACTGAATCAGTTCATCCAGATCAGGGATCAATTTTTTAATATCATTTGCAAAATTTTTTATATCACCGCAAAGATTACCGGTGTTTTCTCCTCCGCAATGATAAACCGATCCGGAAAATACTTCTTTATTTTCATCTGAACAGGAAATTTTTTCACTGGTACCGCCTGTGCAGCCTTCGCTTTCATCCCATTTACAATTTCTAATTTTATATTGTTTGAAAGATTCTTTGATTTCATTCAATAGTTTGTCGGATATTTGATAAGACTTATCCGCCAGTATTTCTCCATAACTGTCCACAACAATTCTAACCGTTTCGGCAGTCACAGTGATCACGTAACTTCTATGGTATTCCGGCGGAACGGATGCATCTCCAAAATGATATGTGATTTTTTGAACGTCAGAGATATTCATACTTACTTCTCCCTCCGCGTGACAGCCTGGACCGGTTAACAATATCATTATGAACAAAGGCAATCCAAAGGTGATATAAACAACGGTTTTACCTAACACCACTTTCCATTTTGTTTTCTTCATGGTCTTAGCCTTTTGTTGAAACAGCAGGTAAAATATCGGGCTTACTGTAAGTTCAACTTACCCATCCAGTTCTCGATACGTTTCAGGGCGGCTGTATCAGTAAAAACACCAAAGTGAGTGATCCCGGGAAGTATCACCACCTCGGCCTGTGGACAAGTCTCCGCGAAAAGAGGCCGATAGGCACTCGCTGCATTGGATTCATCTTTGTCGCCGCACATGACCAGCACGGGAACCCGCATGGACGAAAGATCCGGTTTGTAGTTGGGCAGACGAGGATGCATGGAAACATTCAGACGCCACGTATATGCGAGTGTCTCGGTGCCGTCCCAATATATTTCCGGCTTGTTGTAGTGAATAATCGGTAGGCCGTCAAATCCGTGAATACCGAGGATGTTCAGGCCGATCAAGCCAATGATTCTTAACCGGTTAACCTGGGCCCAGTCAGTGTTACCAGGTTTAATGGTCGGTGCTTTTATAATGATCGGTGAAAGCAGCAAATAGGCTGACGCAAGACGTCCGTGTTCACCTCCCGCGAAACGAATCGCAAGTCCTCCCCCGCTGGAATGACCTCCGATCACAACCGGACCTGTGTGACCATTCTTACGGGCAAAACCGATTAGGTCCGATATATCATCCTCAAGCTGCCCGATATAATCGCAATCCCCCCGTCTTTGACCGGAAAGATAGTGACCCCGTATATTCGGCAGATAAACCTTTGCGGCACCGGCCTGGCTGATATGGTTTGCGAGGAGATGGTAATCGGCACCATCGGCTGATGATCCATGAACAAAGATCAGTATGGTCTCCGCATCGGCATCGTAAAATTGAAAAGCGAGTTGCGTACCGTCCCGAGCGGTGTAGCGTCGGATTTCGATCTGCGATGTTCCGGTATACTCTCCAAAACCGTAAATATCACGCGATTTATCGACCGGCGACATTGGAATCGCAGTCAGAATGAGCAGAATAGTCAGGGCAATAATCAGGATCAGTGCCGAACTTTTCAGGAATGAAATGACCAGCCGAATCGGTTTCATATCTAATATCTCTTTTATTCTTATCAAAGTCGCTCGATTTTGACATGCGCAGTATGTAATGTCAAGAATGAGAAACGATTACAATCGAACCCGTAGAACTATCAAAGCTGCGGGTCCGCCAAATTGCCTGTGAACAAACTGCAACAAATAGATACATCCCACGTCTCTATCTTCGAAGAATTCTGATCCACCTGTACACATTTAATAGTCCCACAAGAGCGTTGGCCACATAGGTGAGAGCGCAGGCAAGCAGGATTTTTCCGGCAGCAGGGGTGTCCTCTTCAGGGATATAATTTCCGGCTTTCAGGATCGGGAGCGCGCGTTTAAAGCTGGCATCAAATTCGGTTGGAAGTGTGAGCATATGAACAAATAAGGGGGTACACAAAGACGCAAAGCCCCCGAGAAACATCAGCAAACCGGCCGCCGGAATACGGGTAATGACCGTAAGTATAGGAACAACCATCATGATTCCAGCACCTATTTTTTCCAGCCTGACGGCAGAGCGTATCATACGGGTTCGTGTCTTAAGAGGCATGAAATTCGTGTGATCCTGGATGGCATGCCCGACCTCATGGGCGGCAACCACCACCGATGTTAGCGTTCTCCGGCCGCATCTTTTAGCAGTCAACCCGATCGTTTTCTTTTCCGGGTCGTAGTGGTCGCCGATAGCCGTTTCTTCCACTTTTACATCGGATAAATCCGCCCGGTCGAGAATTAATCTCGCCAGTTCAAAACCGTTTCCCGAAAAATATTCTTTTTGGTCATAATGGTTCAATATGTGTTTTGCCCAAAGGCTCGGACCATATATGACAATCATGATAAGTATGAGGATAATAACAATCATATAAATGACACAGTTATTTTATAAAGCATTCACAGCAACACGCTTTCCAGTGATATTAAAATCATATCTAACGGATTTATCGGCGATTGTAAAGCGTGAGGATCTTGTTTTATGAATCGACCTTGACTATATAATCAACATCCTGTACTTGGATTTAAATCACAGGTAACCGAATCAAAGGAATAATCAGGAACATGAAGGAAAAAACCATAAAACTTATCACATGGAACGTCAACGGACTCAGGGCAGCCGTCAAAAAAGATTTTTTGAAATCCATTGCGAAACTGGATGCCGACATTGTTGCCATACAGGAAACCAAGCTGCAGGAGCATCAGCGCACCGATGAGATGATCGATCCGGATAATTATCGATCTTTTTGGTCCTACGCGAGTGTAAAAAAAGGTTACAGCGGTGTTGCCGTTTACACCCGTTTGGAGCCCGAAAACGTCAGAACCGGCATCGGGATACCTGAATACGACAATGAAGGACGTATTCTCGAACTCAATTTTGAAAAATTTACTTTTTTTAATATCTATTTCCCGAATGGTCAGATGAGTGAAGAACGCCTTCAATATAAATTGGAGTTTTATAAATCCTTCTTCAGATACACAGAAGGGTTAAGAAAAAAAGGAAAAAGCCTGATCATCACCGGTGATTTTAACACAGCGCACAATGAAATCGATTTAAAAAATCCAAAATCCAATAAAGACCGTTCCGGTTTTCTGCTTATTGAAAGGGAATGGATAGACCGTATCGTTAAAATGGGTTATGTGGATACTTTTCGGCACCTGTACCCGGACACCGTTAAATATTCATGGTGGAGCTACAGGTTTAACGCGCGTAAAAATAACGCCGGCTGGCGGATCGATTACTTCTTTGTGACCGGGGATATCATTGAAAAGGGTTGGCTTAAGGAAGCATATATCGACAACGACATCTTCGGCTCAGACCATTGCCCGGTGGGTCTTGTTCTTAACATAGGATAATATCGGAATTCGGGATCGGTATCGAAGAAGTTAAATGAGACTTTTTTCACACCGTATCACTTTTTGCTTGGACTATCCCTTGTTATTGTCCAAATAGTAAATACACAATGTGTTACGTCTCACTAATGATTCCACTCCTGAAAAATTATTGTTCTCGATCATCTAAAATTAAAAAAAAGGGCGGATTTAGAATCCGCCCCTACAGCATTATGTTCTTTCACTTTTAATATGGATATTCTATTCTACATACCCGTAGCATGTATCATTGGTGTAAGAATTATTGCTTAAATTGAGTTCCTTCATTTTATTTTTCGCGGCCAGGCATTTAATCGTGGCTTTCAATCCCTTTGATTTATAGAATATCATCCCCGGATTTTGCCAGAAATTGACCCATTTAACTTCATTGGGTCCCAATGAAAAAAACCGTGTTAAAAATTCATCCCTTTTTCCGTATACCTTAAACTCAAGCTTAAGCATTACAGGAACAGTCTTTGAACTGTTGTTAAAAACCTTTACCCGTACCTTTGAAGGAGCCATCACACCAATCCTCCCCAGATCACTTGTACACAGGCAGCTGATTGTATCAACCATGGCCACGCCAATATCTACAACAGGGGCCAGCTTCATCTGGCTGGTCATCTGGACGGTCTTTTTAGTCTTAACATTCTTTTTTGTCGATTTATTGGCGGCAAAAGCTCCACCGGCAAACATAAATACGATCAACCCGATAACCATCATTTCATAAAATGTTCTGATATTCATTTTCATTTTTTTACCTCCTGATTTTTATCAATTGTTTTTCCAATGCTGTGTATAAGTGTCAATGATGGATCAATGGGTTCAAAAAAAAAATTAAAAACTTCATAACCAACGGATATCTCATCAGAATATAATATGTGAATCACGCCATTATAATCGAAGTGGTTTTGACCTAAGTCAATTTCAGGCCATATCACATTGTGGTATATAATGGATCAATGTAACAATATTCTATAATTTAACCAGGAGGACGCATCCATGGCACATAATAATGAAAATAAAATTCCATCCAGAAAAAAAGCAAACATCGAGGACTGGACAAGCTGTAAATCCACGGCCCAGATGCTCAGGAAAGCACGAGTGGACCAGGTTGAAACCGCCTTTGAACGGGCAGCCGATATGAAAGCCTGCCCCATTGGTGCCAAATCTGCCTGCTGCAAACACTGCGCGATGGGCCCGTGCCGTTTAAATTCAAAAGATCCATACGCAAAAACCGGTGTGTGCGGCGCCACCATTGACACCATTCAGTCAAGAAATTTTGCCCGAATGGTAGCCACCGGTACCGCTGCGCATTCAAGCCATGGACGAAACATGCTGAATTTGCTCAAAGGAGTGGTGGACGGAAAAATCAAAGGCTACGCGATTAAGGATACGACAAAGTTAAACGAAGTTGCTCAATCACTGGGTATCGAAACCGAAGATCGGGAAGTTCATGCGATCGCGAGGGATCTCTGCTCGGAATTAGAAAAGGTTTTCCACATGACAGAAGGTGAAATTCCATTTGTCAGAAAGGTACCGAAAAAAACACTGGAAGTCTGGAGAAAGCTCGATATTGTCCCGCGAGGTGCCATGGTGGAAGTCGTGGAGCTATTGCAGCGAACCCACGCCGGGATGGACCAGGATTATCAGAACCTCACTAAACAGATTAATCGTACCGCACTGGTGGATGGGTGGGGTGGATCCATGGTCGCCACTGAAATTTCAGATATTCTTTTTGGTACACCCTCACCGGTCCAGGGGGAAGTCGACATGGGCTGTTTGAAGGAAGACCAGGTGAATATTATTGTTCATGGTCATGAACCCTATCTTCTTGAATCCATGGTTGAAGCGGTCAATGATCCAAATCTCATTGAAGCTGCCAAAGAGGTCGGCGCAGCCGGTATCAACCTGCTGGGGATGTGCTGTTCAGGACTTGAAATGCTGTCCCGCCACGGTATTCCGCATGCAGGCAATTTCATGTCCACCGAGGCGGTGCTGGTTACCGGTGCTGTGGATGCGTTTGGTGTGGACGTTCAATGTATTCAGCAGGGTTTGGTCAAGGTGGGCAAATGCTATGGGACAAAGATCTTCACAACCAACCCCAGCTGCCGGATCGAAGGGGCCGAGCATATCGAATTTGATGAACATAACCCCCGCACGTGTACCGATTCGATCGTAAAACAGGCCATTGACCGGTTTAAAAACCGCAATCTTGAAATTGAAATCCCCCCAAACAAGTCAGTCGGTGTGCACGGTTTTTCCCATGAATATATCAACTATATGCTCGGCGGTTCTTTTCGAGCTTCCTATGCTCCATTAAACGATAATATTATCAACGGCCGTATCCGCGGTGTAGCCGGTGTTGTGGGCTGCGTAAATCCCAGGGTCAAACAGGACTGGGTACATATCGAGCTTGTAAAGGAATTGATCAAAAACGATATTCTGGTGCTTCAAACCGGCTGCTCCCAGGTTGCCCTGGCCAAGGCCGGGTTGTGCACACCTGAAGCGGCTTATTATGCCGGACCTGGGCTCAGGGAAGTTTGTGAAACAGTCGGTATGCCGCCTGTTTTGGGATTGGGCGCCTGCGTCGACAATACTCGAATCCTGATCGCCTGCGCAGAAATGGTAAAAGTCGGAGGACTTGGTGACAGTATCGCTGACTTGCCGGTGGCAGGAGCGGCCCCGGAATGGTACAGTGAAAAGGCCATCGCGATCGGGCAGTATTTTGTGGCCTCTGGTGTATACACTGTATTCGGTGTCACATTCCCGATCGTTGATGAAACCAAATTTCATACACTTTTGTTCAAAGAGATGGAAAAACAGGGGCTGGGAAAATGGGGTTTACAGCGGATCCCTATGAAATGGCGCGATTGATGATCGAACATATCGAAAATCGACGGACCGCGCTTGGAATCAATAAAGCCAGGGAAAGAACCCTGGTTAATATGACAGCCAGACGGGAGCTTGAAAACGTCTAACCTGAATATTTCAAATCGATATCCGGGTCCAAAGGACCCGGATGTTTATTTGTCATAATAAATCAAGACCATTCTTTCTTTTTTTCTTTCTTTTCCTTCCTTTTCTCCTTTATTGATTTCGCCGGTTTCTTTTTATTATCTTTTTTTATATCCCTTGATTTTCCCATCGGTAACCTCCTGTTTTATAGTTTTATGAAATATACTTGACGGTTTCGTAAAAAGTCCAACTTCTGCGTTGTGCTGCATTTCGCAATCATTCAACTCCCCTGTTAAATAAAAAGACAGATTTAACAGGGCGGGTCCGATAAGTACGCTTCATGATTACGAAATTTGCACGCCTTGAA
>JAUVGT010000359.1 GCA_030593645.1 Deltaproteobacteria bacterium | reverse complement strand
ATATGATTACTTGTCCGGCTTGGATGATTTGTTATTGGAAGGGCGGATCCTGAAACCCGTGATAAAAATAATTAATCCAATCAGAAGTATCCATGTAAAATATAAGTACAAGTAAACCAATGGAATACCAAAAAGATTGATTTTCAGATTAAAAAGTGACAGGATTGGATAATTAAACAGGACCAGACCGATAATAAATAAGCCAACCAATCGTTTGCTTTTTAAAGAATCAGGAGTCATTGTATTCCTCAATTCGTGTAAATCGGTTTTTCGATGGATTGATTTTCCTGATATAAAACATATAGCCTGAGAAGTCAAACACGGACATTACTGGATACTATAATGAAAAGTCCCATCTATCAGTTTTTTGCCAAAACACCTCCTTTTTCTTTACTTCCCAAAAAGGAACTTGAAACCATTTCAGGAAAAACGACGATTGAAAACTGCTCAACGGGTGCCATATTGTCGGTTCAGGATGAAACAACGATTGACAATGTATATATCGTTAAGAATGGTTATCTGGAAATCTACTATAAGAAAGAAGGTAGAAAGACGATTAAAAATACCATTAGAACAGGAGAGATATTCGGAGGAATATCATTATTAATGAATTTTGGCTTATCTGTTCGTACAGTAACGGCCGCGCGGGACACTTTACTGTATGTTATTGAGAAAGATGTTTTTTTGGAGATTTCAGAACGCAATAAATCATTTCATCAATATTTTATTAAAGAGTTTCAAAGCCGTATGGCTGATGATTCATATGCCTCAATTATTGAAACCGCCCGGGCTTTGAATTTCCTTTCAGAAATTGCACCATTTTCTTTTCTGCCAAAAGATGAATTGGAAATCATCGCGTCAAAATTTTCTATTGTTCAATATCCAAAGGGTGAAATTATTTTTATCCAGGGTCGCTCTAAAATTGATCATTTGCATATCATAAAAAAAGGCGCCGCTGAAAGATATTATGAGGAAAAGGATAATAAGAAACTTCGCGGCTTGCTTAGTGATGGTGATATTTTCGGCGGTATTTCCATGCTCTTAAACGAACAAGTCGCAGTACGCACGCTCAAGGCTACTGAAGACACATTTTTTTATACACTTCCATGTGAATATTTTTTAGCTGTCTGCGATCGTTTTAGCCTCTTTTCTGAATATTTCACCCATACATTTGGAAAACGGATGCTTGATAAATCATACGCGTCAATCATTGCAAAAAACCTTGTTCCCCGGGAGGAAGCACCCCAGTTTTTTAACCAGTCGGTTTCAAATATTTACAGCACTGATATCGTGGCATGTGGCAATGATTTATCAATTAAAGAAGCCGCCCGGATCATGAGCCGCCAAAATTGCAGCTCTATTTTTATTAGGGATTCTGAAAATAGAATGATCGGTATTGTCACTGATAACGATCTAAGAAAAAAAGTTATTTCAAAAGGGTATGATATCGACAAACCTATTTCCGATATTATGTCATCACCCCTGGAAGTCATTCCGGCTCAATCATTGATTTTTGATGCGCTGATGAGAATGATGCAGAAAAATTTAAAGCATCTTGCTGTGGTTGATTCTGATGAAAAAGTAATGGGTGTCATCACAAACCATGATCTTCTCACTTCCCAGGGTCAATCTCCTGTCTTTTTAATACGTGAAATTTCTAAAGCGGCAACAATTGAAACCATCCTCGAAAAACACAACCAGGTACCAAAACTGATTCAAAACCTGATTAACAGCGGTGCAAAAGCTAAAAATGTCAATCGTTTTATCACAACGGTGTCTGATTCAATCCTGAACCGATTGATTGAATTTGCCATAAAAGAGCTCGGACCGCCGCCTGCAAAATTTGTTTTCATGGTATTGGGAAGTGAAGGAAGAAACGAACAGACTTTAAAAACCGATCAGGATAATGCGATTGTATTTGAAGATGTTCCGGCCGCTGAAAAAGAAGACGTTAATGAATATTTCCTGAAGTTTGGCAACAAGGTCTGCGCGTGGCTTGATCAGGCAGGATATGATTATTGTACGGGGGATATCATGGCAAAAAATCCAAGGTGGTGCCAGCCCCTTTCAACCTGGAAAGAATACTTTTACAAATGGATTCATGCAGCAAAACCCGAAGACCTGCTTCGTTCAAGTATATTTTTTGATTTTCGAGGGGCATATGGAGATGTGGAATTAATCAACCAGCTTCGCAGATATCTTTTTAATACACTCGTTGGCTGGGCGGGTTTTTTCAGACATTTGACAGAAAATGCCTTGTATTTCAAACCGCCCATCGGATTTTTCAGAGATTTTGTAGTTGAATCCAAAGGAGAGCACCGGGATTCATTTGATATTAAACACGCAATGATGCCGATTATTGATTTTGCGCGAGTACACGCACTGAAGAACGGGATCGAACAAACAAATACACTTGAGAGACTGCACCAAATATATCTGCAGAATAAGATGGCATATACTGATTATAATGAGATCGAACTGGCATACAGTTTCCTGATGCAGTTGAGGTTTATCAGACAGATTTCAGCCATTGAAAAAAAACAAAAGCCGAATAATTACATTAACCCCAAAAAACTTTCCGGTATTGAGCAGAAAATGCTTAAGGAAATTTTTAAAAAGATTGAAAGCATGCAGGCAAATTTAGGTTTTGAGTTTACAGGTATAATGTAAATACTGATGAGTATATAAAATGGCACCCATTATATTCTTGCCATTCATTATATTCTTTTGGCATTTCGGATATTATTTTGTCATTCCGGTGAAAACCGGAAACCAGATTCGAGGTTTTAACGTTCTTGGCCATTAAAAAACTGTATATCGATGAAGAAGTGATTGAAAACCCACTGGTTGATTCCATTCAATCAAATCTTGGCGTACCTTTTGAAATTATTCAGGATTCTCAACAATTGTATCAAAATATTCTTGATTCAGACGATCCAATTCAAAAGGGCAAAGAATTGCTTTACCTTACCCGGAACAAAGGTGCTTTTGTCAAAAAATGCCCGGGAACAAAAAACTATACTTGTTGTGACTATATGATCCTGAATATCGGTACATACTGTCATATGGATTGTTCATACTGCATATTACAATCCTATTTTCATCCTCCTGTACTTCAGTATTTTGTGAATCAAAATGAATTATTCGATGAACTGGATAGCCTCTTTTCTGAAAAAAAGACGTATCGAATAGGAACCGGAGAATATACAGACAGTTTGATATGGGAAGCATGGACCGATTTATCATGTCTTCTTGTTCCAAAATTCGCCGCTCAATCCTATAATGTGCTTGAACTGAAAACAAAAACCGTTTCTGTTCAAAAACTTAAAGCCCTTGAACATAATCGAAAAACAATTATTTCGTGGTCTGTTAATGCCGAATCTATTATTTCAAAGGAGGAACGGCACACAGCCACACTTTCAGCACGTCTGAAAGCCGCAGCCAGATGTGAATCCTGGGGTTATCCGCTGGCATTTCATTTTGATCCCATAGTGATATATGACGGCTGCGAGAAGGATTACCATGAAGTCATCAAACGGATTTTTTCACATGTTTCCTCTAATAATATCGTTTGGATCAGTCTCGGTTCCTTTCGATTTATACCTTCCCTGAAAAACATCATTCAAAACCGGTTTACTGATTCTAAAATAATATATGGGGAGTTTATCCAGGGACTTGATAATAAAATGCGGTATTTCAAGCCGTTGCGGATTAAATTGTATCAAAAAATGGTGTTATGGATCAAAGAATTTGCACCGGATACCCGGGTCTATTTCTGTATGGAAGATGATGAAGTCTGGGAGAAATGTATGGGGATCAACCCGTCAGATCATGGAGGTTTACCGAGGATGCTGGATTTAAGTGCTCAAATGCATTGTGGTTTGGATTCTTAATCAGGGGCATGTTTAACTCGGCAATCTATTATATGACCCCAAAAAAATGGATCGTTTATCTGGTTCGATGTTCTGACAATTCTTTATATTGTGGAATTAGCAATCATATTAAAAGGAGGGTAATAAAACACAATTCAGGTAAGGGAGCCAGGTATACACGATCGCGAAGACCGGTTGAATTAGTAGAGACCAGTTCTATGATGACGAAAAATGAGGCGCTTAAACTGGAATATCGGATTAAACAGCTGCCGGCTGATAAAAAAGTATCAGAATTGATCAAGCACACCATTGCGCAGGATATAGATGCTGTTGCCTTGGAAATCAAGACTCTTGAAAAAGTTGTGGCAAAAATATCAAATGAACTGATGATGAGTTTTAAAATGATGGAGCAGGGGAGATCGTGAAAAAAAGTGTATGGATGCTAGTGGTAACAGGTGTGTTATGCGGCCTGTTACAAACTGATTTATTATACGCGCAGGAGTATATTAAAGTGAGATGGGTTGATGATGGAGATACAATTGTGCTGGCTGACGGTAGAAGGGTAAGATATATCGGAATTAATGCGCCGGAGATTGCCCATAAGAATAGAAAAACTGAACCGTATGGTGATAAAGCGAAACACTATAATAAGAGCCTTGTGCTCTCAAAAAAAATCAGGATTGTATTTGATAAAGAAAAGTTTGACCGGTATGGAAGAGTACTTGCTTATGTGTACCTGGCTGACAATACGTTTGTGAATTTAAAGGTGTTGGAATCAGGATTGGCTTATTACTATCCCCATAGCCTGAATCGTAAATACCGAGAATTGTTCTTAAAAACACAGCGGAAGGCAATGAAGGCAAAATGCGGGATATGGAATAGATTGGATCAAAAGGGGGCGCTGGTTATCGGTAATAAGAAATCGAGACGATTTCACACAGAAACCTGCAGGTATGGTAAGCAGATTAAAAAATCAAATCGAGTTATTTTGTTGAATAAATGGAAAGCGTTCTGGGAAGGGTATGCTCCTTGTAAAGAATGTCAGGGAGCAGGGAAAAGGTTTTGAAACTATTATCAGGCATTAAAAAAGGGCAGGTTTAGAACCTGCCCCTACAGTCAATTGTTCATTTTTGATATTATTCTTGACGGTCTCGTAAAAAGTCCAACTTCTGCGTTGTGCTGCATTTCGCAATCATTCAACTCCCCTGTTAAATAAAAAGACAGATTTAACAGGGCGGGTCCGATAAGTACGCTTCATGATTACGAAATTTGCACGCCTTGAA
>JAUVGT010000234.1 GCA_030593645.1 Deltaproteobacteria bacterium | reverse complement strand
AAGCCCTCTATGTACTGTCGGATGTTTTCCCTGACCTTGTCCGGCGGATCATCTTCCCTGATTTTAAAGAAGCGGTTAAATATATCGATCAGGAGTGAATAAGGCATGTTCTTTGAGTATGAATACGCATGCCCCTCAACCCATTGAACATTGGTAAGTATCGATGAATCCCTGAATTCTTCTACCAGCCGGCTTTTTCCTGTACCGGCCTCACCCTGTATTGAAAAAACAATACAATCTCCGGCTTTAAGGTGGTTAACCGACTTCCCCAGTTCACCTATTTCTGTTTCCCGTCCGATTAAATCAGCCTTCAGGCCCTGGAACCGCATCGTCTTTTTAGGGCGAACTTTTTGTGAAATGACCTGGTAAACATTTAAAAATTCGGATCCGATCTGCTTGGAAGTCAATTCTTTCTTACGAAAATTGAAAAAACCTCCTGTACGATCATATGTTGCCGTGTCCACAATAATATCGCAGGAATCCGCATATGAGCAGAGTCTGGACGCATCAATGATTGTATTACCGATAAAACCGTGGACTCCGCTCTCTTTATCGGATGCCCCTGTAACCACCAAACCGGTGCTGATCCCCGTGTGCATGGCCAGGGAATGATTGATCCGCATCTGGATCTCCGGGGTGATTTCCGGTATAAGATCATGGATCTCCCGGGCGGCCAGTATGGCTCTTACCGGATCATCCTCATGAGCCTGGGTACCCCCGAATATGGCCATCACCGCATCACCGATGAACTTTTCGATAAACCCGTCATATTTATATATCACCCGTGTAATCTCACCAAAAATCCGGCTCATCAGTTCTTTAACATCTTCGGGATCCAGTTTTTTGCTTACGGATGTGTAAACAGACAGATCGGAAAAAAGAACGGATACAAATTTTCGTTCACCGGCTTTAGATTTATAGATGGAAAGAGCGTTGGAGGAATTAAGAAAATTTCCGGAGGATACGATAGGATCATCGCTGGAATCAATTTCTTGAACATCATTTTTCAATAATGTTCCGCACTTTTCACAGAATTTACTTTCTGCAACATTTTTAAAACCGCAACTCAGACAACTCCGATTAAACGCTCCGCCGCATTCATGACAATAATTCGCTTTATCGCGATTTTCAGATCCACATTCAGGACAATCCATGTCTTATTTGTCCAGTAATAGTGTTAATTTTATCAAGCTATGTGCAGAAAAAGATTTTTCACCATAGCAAAAATATTAAAAAATATCAATAGAAGAACATTCAGAGCCAAACCGTTAAATAATCAGAACTGGCCTTGATGAGTACAACTTCAATCATAGGTATGAATCATCCGCGCTGTTATTGTACACAGTTTGAATGAATTGGGGATAGTTAAAAAAACTACCTATTCCTTTTTTTATTTCTAACTTATTGTATAATACTTTTGGACCCTTCAAAGAATTAATTCTTTGAAAGTTATTTTTTCTATCTTTTTTCATGAACTCTTCGTGATTGAACGACAATATTCTCTAACAACCTATAATGAGTTGGACTGACGTGATTGCCCTCAAGATCAATTGCTGCATATGGTATATCGTATTGATTTGACAGAGGTCTAATCACAGCCATTGAGTTAATGGTCGGTTGGCAGTTAAAACCACCGACATTTAAGAGGCCATCATAGATTTTTTGTTCTATTGAATGTATGAATCTTCCAACTGGTAAAGTGGTTTCATCATAAGTATTAAATGATGCATATGGATGGCCTTTTTTGATCAACGTAGAGAACGGTACATATTTATCATATATTAATCCTGATTTCTGAGCAAATTTGCTTAAAAGCTTTACGATCACACCGGCAGATTGAACAATGACTCTTGAGTGCAAAGCCATATATATCTCTTTGGGTGGATATGAAAAAATAGAAAATAAGATAGGAAGGATATTTGAGTGTTTTCCCGGATCACTTATGCCTCTCTTTATACCAAATCTGGTCATCAATTCTGCTTCGGCATATAATACATAATCAGATAGGTTTATTACTTTAGGGATAATGTTATGAGTGAAAAAAAATTCTGATATTGAATCATGAACAATTGAAACGCCTATTCCCCCGAATATCAATATTTTTGGTGTTTCTTCGGGTTTGGCTCTTAAGGGAATACGAGCTACTGATTTTGCCCATTTTCTCAATGCAAAAATAACCGCAGTTAATCCTTTCTCCACACATTTTTCAACCTTGCTGCATTCTTCTTCAAAAGTTTTTAGGGCTGAAGGTTTGTCCTTGGCAAGACACTTAATAGTTGTTTCGGCTTCATCAAAGATATCACCTAATACACATGAAACCATAAAGTCTATTGCAAAAATGTTGCCCTGGCCCAGATAATTGTTTTCAACCGTGGGATAAGCGTTAAATACAGCATTTTTTAATTTCAATCTTCTGGCAAAAGTATCCCATACAAGAGGAAAAGCACCGATTTGGCAATTGGCCGGATGATTGGGACAATAATATATGGATATTTCATCATCACTTCTTTTTTCCAACAAATCTTTGTAGGTTGCCCCCGCTATAGTGGAGAATGAAAGGCATTCTTTTCCGGTACATATTTTTTTTGAATATTGATCGATATCATCAGCCATTCTACTGCCCAGTCGTAGTTTCCAGCCCCTTTTTTTATAAAAATATTTGAGTGCCCGAAAATAATACTTACTCGGTTCAACCGGCCATACATGGACCACTTTGGGATGGTGATAATCAACTCTATTATTATTGCTATCTATTATATATCTATAATTATCACTAAACCTCGCGATCTTAAATTCATCGATACCCAAACCGATCCTCCGTTATGTTCTTTTTTATAAAGCTCTCATTAAACCTCATCGTAAGTTCGATGGCTGAGCGGTGACACGACTTTTCAGACGCACAACCGATCATGTATTCTTCATTTTTATATTATCAGCTTTCGTTCCTTGTTCCCTAATTCGAATGTTGGACCGTCTCATAACCATTTTTCTTGTTCTCCAAAATATCAAGAAATGCACCCACTCGTGTTTCAAACCCGGCATGTGCCGTATGCGAATCAATTTCAAGGTAACAGAAGGTATACCCGCGCAGTTTCTCAAATATAGAATGGTTTATCATAGCGTCCGGAACACAAGAAAAGCATGATAATATACAAATATGTATATTTGAATATTTCTTAATATATTCGATGGCGTTAATTGTTTGGCGGGTAAAATACCAGACATTCCTTGGGTGTTTTTTTCTATTAATCGATGGAAGCATATCCGCGGAAATCACATGATAACCCCGACTGCAAATTTTTCTTGGCATTGCCAAATTGATTTCATTCGAACAGACAACGTATGGTTTACCTGCGATAATAACAGTCGGTTCTGAAATTATTTCATTTATATTTTCATGGGCCGTTTCACGATATTTTTTCTTGAATTTATTATAGTGCACAAAAGCCTTTTTACCAGCATGCATTGCATCCTTTTTGCCGACACCCAGTATCGAAGCCAATTTAGTAATTTCTTTTATCGTGGTTTTTTCCATTCTCTGAGAAAAACCAATATGAGGTTTAAGTATTTTTTTTGTTAAATCTGGAAATGATGCTCTCAATAAATCCGGGGCCTTAGATGATGAGGGACATGAATATGCATATTTTTCATCCTTAGCCATCATTCCTTCAAGAAAATATGGGAGTAAAATAAAATCTACATTTTTATCAAGAAGAGAATCGACTGTGCCGTGCGTGACTTCCATGGGGTAACAAAATTCCCCATTTATTTTTGAGTTATCAATTGTCCCGGATGGTTTGGATAAAACCACATTATATCCCAGTTCGTTGATCAATTTTGCATAAAATGGATAAAATTCCATTGCCGATAGAGCCAGGGGAACACCAATGGTTCCGTTTGGTTTCTTCATTTCCTGAGCCCCAAAATCTTCAAACATTATTTTATTTCTCATGGCAATGAAGTTTTTCCCTTCTTTAATATCTTTTTTCTCTTGACGTATTAACTCATATTTCGAGCAAAGACCTCCGAAAGGATATGTTTTATCCCTTACCATTATTTTATTAATTTCACATTTATAATCACAACTATTACATTTAAACGTTCCCTTTGTTTTCATTTCACTTTGGATCAATTCTTCCAGATTATACTTCTTTATTTTTACTTCTTTTCTGTTTAGCATTTCAACAGTTAACAAACAGACCCCAACGCACCCCATTAATTCCGGAAGTGGTGGGACTACAATTTTTCTTTGTGTGATCATCGCCAAAGCTAAAGCGACTGAACGGTTGAGTGCGACACCTCCCTGAAATAGAATTGTGTCTCCTAAATTCCGGTTACCTACAATGCGAACAATATAATTTCTTGCTATGGAACAAACGAGTCCGGCAATAACATCATTTTGTCTTGCTCCCTGCTGAATCGCATTTCTTAAATCAGTATTAATAAAGGCGGCACATCTTTCTCCAAAGGCAATAGGCTGATTACTGCTTTCGGCAATTTTACTGATTTCCCGAACCGGAATTCCCATGTCTGTGGATACGGATTCTTCCAAAAAACTGCCAGTTCCGGCAGAACACCCTTCGTTCATTGAATAATCAATGGGAATTCCATTTAAAAATGAAACAAATTTGGAGTCCTGCCCACCGATCTCAAACACGGTATCCACTTCGGGCACTTCATCTGATGCGGCTTTTGAATGGGCAAGTATTTCATTGAAACTTAGACAATTTCCGAGATATACCGACACGATTTCCCTACCTGAACCTGTAACAGCTGCCTGCACGATTTTTATTGGTTGCTTTTTAATCTGTTTTTCCAATTCTAAAAGACATTTCTGAGTTGCGTTTATCGGGTCTCCATGCGTCCTTAGGTAGCAGTTTGCGACAATGGATGTATCGTTCATGTCAAATAAAATAGCCTTGGTTGTAGTTGAGCCGGCATCCACTCCAAGAATATAAGAGGCGTTTGGGGAAATATCTTTCGCGCGCATATCTTGAACCCTGTAGTCCAGATATCCTTCAGCTGTTTTTAACGATTCAAGCAATTCAAGAGATTTTCGTTTTCCATTGATGATGTTCATTACAGGAACTGAATTTTCTAACTCTGATGCGTATAGCGCGGCTCCAAACGCCTCCAAATAAGGGCTCTCCTCAAGAACAGTAATCTTGGAATGATTTAAATATTTTTTTAAATGCTCAACAAAAGCAGTGTTTAATGATAGTCCCCCGGAAAGTAAAATATGTTTGAACGGAGCTTGGGTCAATTTTATCAATTCATTTACTTTTTTTGCAAGATCATCGATTAATGTCGATGCAACATCAGCCGGACAACAATCTCCCTTATTTAGTTTGTGTGTTGCGTCAGATTTACAATATACAGAGCAACGTGTCGCCAACGGTACCAATTTCCCATGACGACTGATTTCTATACCCTGTTCCAGGGTTAAATTCATTCTCTTAAATTGCTGTATGATAAATTCACCCGTACCGGCGGCGCATTTTGAAGACGATATTATATCGACAATTCTCCCATCCTTTATTGTATATACCAGAAATGTTTCTCCACCCAACGAAAGTAAAATATCGGGTTTTAAATTGTGATACGAAATGCTTTTTTCCAGGCATTCTATTTCCGATTTGTAAGGAACATCCAATATCGTCCGAATCGTTCTACCGGTTCCCACAATCGAATAGTTGTCTTTAATTAAATTTGGGGATAAATGGCTTTTTATTTTATCAATAGGATTGCCTTCATGACGTTCTGACCCAAAGATATATCCACCATCTTCTTTTTTTTTTGCCCATTTTATCGATACTGTCCCGATCTCCAATCCGATCATTATTCACCCTGTTTTCTCTTTACCAATCCATTTTATAAATTTAGTGATAGTCTTTACTTTTATTACTCAGCTTCTCTATTCAAACCAAAATCATATTTTTTTGCATAATCAAGCAGTATTTTAAACTTACTGCTGTTGATCTTAGGAAAACTCAAATTTGCATCACTTAAAATATTTTTTAAATTATCAGTATTAAATATCATCGGATCTGCGGCTCCGTATGGTGCAAGATATTTTCCTACAGTTTTATAATATAGCGCTTCACGAGTATTCATTTTATCCGGCATCTCATAAACAAATCTGACACCTTTAATATTTAAAAAATCAAATATGGTATTTACGAACATACTATTCAGAGTTATTTCATTATTGGTCAAATGATATGATTCACCCGGATCATTTTGAGTACATATTTCATATAACACTTTAGCGGCAAAATCGACCGGAATAATATTGAGTCCGCCGTTTTCATTCGAAAACAGTCTCATATCAAGATTGACAGGTTGTTTATAGGCACCTTCTCTCCCTCTCAGCACCCTCATTTTCATTTTTAAATAAAAGGCACTGTAGGCGTAAAATACATCAAACTTATTTGTTTTTCCAAGAGGGGGTTCGATCAACCTGCCGCATATGGTAGAAGGTCTGATAAATCGGCATCTGCTTTTGGTTTCTTTGGCAAATTGTCTGACCAACAATTCGGCATTCAGTTTACTTTTCTCATACGGATTTCGAAACTTCTGATTCACATCTATATAATCCGGCAATATATCCCCACTCATGTTACCACATGAATAAGCGGATCCAATGTAAATAAATTCTTCAATTTTTAGAGACGCGGCCAAATCAAGAATTTTTATTGTCCCGAGCACATTTGTTTGATGAAGATTTTCTCTAATCACAGCTGTGTCCTGAAAGCTGGTCATCGAAGCAATGTGAAAAAAATAATCTATTTTTCTGTTTTTTAATACATCAAATTGTTTATTACTGATTCCCAGACGATCATCACACAAATTACTTTCAATATAATATACATGAGAGTTCAGCCAGCTTTTCAAATCAGAAAGTAAAACGTCGTCTAAAGACAAATAATCCCGGCCGTCATTCAATACGATATTGTTCATTCTCTCTTTTAAATTCTTACCAAACTTTGAACCTCCCATGATAAGAACTTCGAGCTGATCAAGCTGATCAATATTTTTTTTAATAAATTCAAATAATAGATTTCTTCCCAGAAGTCCAGTACTTCCCGTCATTACAATGCGAATTCCTTTTGACATAAATTTTTTCCTATCTTCATTATCTGTATATGGCTTGTACAGTGTTTTTTATAAAACGGCGGACTCGAGAGTACTGCATCCCTATATAACCGGCCAAAGCAAGCGGCACGATTTGCCTCTTTGCACCCTTCGGAATCTGAATCAATATGCACCAAATTCACCAAATTTAGAACGGCTTTGGCCCTTGATATATAAAAATCTTTTATATATCACTCAGTTGTCTGGTTTTCAAGATTTTTGTCCGTCTTGCGGTATAATGCAGAATTTATAATTAGTACAATCCTTCTGGATTCGAATCTTGAGTCCATAACCGGTTTAATAAACAAATCGAAAATCAATGCTTTTGATTCCTTCAATCGAGTGTAGGTGCCGGCCCTTTGTTTTTTAAACGGACTAAAGATTTAAACAACTAAATTTATTAAGTATTTAGAGCACTCTATGCTTTACTCCAATTGCGAATAAGTAAGCAGATCATGATCTATACCCATTATTCAAACATTCCAGCATTACTCAGGGCCTAATGAATCAACAACTATTTTTATAGTATCGGCATTTTTTGGAAAAACAATAGCAATATTTTTGTAACATATTGATTTTTCAATTATGTAATTGAATATTACTTGACAATTGAAATAATATATCTGTATATCTTCCCAAGCTTCTAATGAATACCTGAATTTTGCACTAAAAAATAAAAAACATTGAAAAACCACCTGGGACTCCTGTTATATATGAGTTTACAACAACCAATATACAAAACAGGAGGTAACCCAGATGGTTAAAAAGC
>JAUVGT010000298.1 GCA_030593645.1 Deltaproteobacteria bacterium | reverse complement strand
TTGGATCCTTAATCCGGCCTGCGCATATTTCAGGTGCCATAACAATGGTCTGTTCGGATAACAGGGTATCGATGGTGTTCATGTCGAGATGATCACTATGCTCATGGGTGATCAGCAGCAGATCAGCTTTAGGCAGCCTGGAATAATCAGCCAGTTGACCATAGGGATCAATATGTATGATTGAATCGGAAAATGTAAACATCAAAGAGCCATGTCCAATGAATGTAATTTCTAAATCACCCTGGGATGTTTTTATTATATCTGTTTCAAAATCATTTATATTCGACATTTTTCACCTTCCATCCGGTATTAAATAGATTCATTATTTTTTCTATTTCACATTTTATCCTTTGTTGTCAAATATTATTGTTCCACTTTGCAAACAAAGGGCCGGCTCATTGGCTGCTCCCACACCCGATTGATGTTAATCAAACCACTTCTACTCTTATGGTTTCAGGCTTATGTCTTTGAATTTTTATTGCCGGTAACCCAAACCATCAGAGCCGGCGCAACCAGAAAATCTGCCAGAAGTGCGATCAGGATGGCCATGCCCGTAAAGAACCCAAACCGGACAAGGTGATTGAGTGAAGCGAATATGAGCACAAAAAAGCCAACGGCAAGGACAAATGAGGTAATCACTAAGGCCCGCCCTGTGCCAAGCAGGGTTTCCTGTACGGCCCTGCGTGTACTTTGTGTAATCGTATAAAATTTAAAGAAATTATACATAAAATGTACCGTATCATCCACTACGAGTCCCAGAGCAATGCTGCCGATTAATAATGTATTCATGGTCAGGGGCACATTGAACAATCCCATAATTCCCATAATGATAAAAATCGGAAGCAGGTTTGGTATCATACTGAGCAGGCCAATTTTAATATCTTTCATAAACAAAATCATCATCAGGGTTATTGCCAGAAAAGCGATGATATAACTCTTTGCCATGCTGTATGTGGCTGCTAAGATTGCCCTGGACATTAAAGCCATTGCTCCGGTGATTTCTATTTCGGCCCTATCCTTGAAAACCCGGTCAAAACGGTGTTTTAACTTTCGAATAAACCCGGTGTAAATCGTTGCGTCGACCCATGGTGTTTTAATTGTCATGCGGGTTTTACTAAACTGGCTGTCTACAATTTTTTCCAGGTCTTCCGATCCGGTGTTTTCAAACAAAAATAGTTCCTGTGCTATTTTTTTTCGGTCTCGAGGAACATTGTAGTATAAACTATTATTTTCATGCAGGGCCTGGTTAATCTCCTTAATAATATCATTTATTGAAAAAACCTTACCCACAAAAATGTCTTTGGTGTGTATTTCGAGCATGTTTTTTGAGAGCAATTCGATTCTATCTAAAATATCAGGATCATAAATTCCATTTTCTTTTTTGGTATCCACAACAATTTCCAGGGTCATTGCTCCTTTCAGGTTCTTATCTATAAAGACCAGATCTTTTTTTATTTTGGAGGAATCAGGAAAATATTCAATGATATTATGCGAGAATCGAAGCTGAAAAACAAAAACTCCTGATACCAGAAACATCAGAAGACTGATTGTTAATATTTTAAAGGGGTGTCCCGTGGAGAAATCAGCGACAAAGATGAGTACGCGATCCATGAGAGCCCGTCTATTTATGGAGTTAACCGACTGGATTTTCTTTATCGGTACGAATGCAATAACGGCAGGGAGCATGATGATGGTATAGATAAGGGCAAGAGCAACACCAGCCGCTGAAAAAAAACCGATTTCTGAAATGGCTGTAAGGTCAGCAATAGAGAAAGATAAGAGGCCGACCGCAGTAGTTAAACTGGTCATAACAATTGCCGGCCCGGCATGCCCAAGAGCACCGGCAACTGCATCTTCCTTTGTCATACCTTGACCGATAAACCTGTAGAAAATGGCCAGTATATGCACGGAATCAGCAACACTGACCGCAAGGAGAAAACCCGGAATGACTGTGGTGGTAATTTTTATTGACACATTAAAAAGAGCCATCAGCCCCATGGTTGATGCCAGAGATGAGTTAATCACTATAAGGGGCAGGAGTACCCCGGATGCTCTTTGAAAAAGCATGGCTAGAAAAACAGCAATAATAATAAGTGTCAGTATGGTACAGAAGCGGATATCATTCAGAGTGGCGCGATTAAAGGCGTCGACCACAACAGGTCCGCCGGAAGGAGCAAGATTAAAATCAGGGGTGTGATGGTTTTTAATGATCCGGCAGATTTCTTTCACAACCTCATGATTTTCTTTCGCGGAAAAATTATGTGCGCTTTCAGCTTGATCACCAGTTCCGGATGATTCCTCATCGAATCCGGACAAAGGGTCCTGATCACTATTTTCTGAAGGTATTGAGGCTTCTGTTTCGATTACCAGCGCCGCGGTACGTCCGTCGGCTGATATAATATGATTTTGGTAGTACTGGTTTTTTAATACAAAATCTTTCAACTCTGAAAGGTTCTTATTCTTTTCCGGCCAGCCTTCAAGTAGTTCTTCAACCAGCAGGACGTCTTCTTCGCCGCTGGTTTTCCGCGCATTGACAAGACTGGTTACCTTTTTTATATATGGCACTTCATTTTCAAGATCCTTGTGAAATGCTCTTAATTTATTTAGAAAAGCGGTATTGAAGACGACGGGTTTAACCGTTATGATAATCAGTTCAGACCTGCCGAATTGATTTTTAAACAAGTCATATGCCTGAAGGCTGGGATCATTTTTATGGAGTAGTGCTTCCGATGATGTGTCAATTGAAATATTCGGGATTTGATAAAACAAAAAACCAACAAAAATGGATACAGTAAGCAACGATTTAATTCGGTTACGATATACTTTGTACCCGAGCTGTTCAAAAAATAATTCTGTTCGACTTTTAATTGTTGTCATTTAATTCTGCTATCAAAACCGGGCAACTTGGGCTTTTTAAAAAACCGTCATATTTGACGGTTCCGTAAAAAGTCCGAATGAGACGCTTTCGTAAAAAGTTCAAATTCAAGGCGTGCAAATTTCGTAATCATGAAATGTACTTATCGGACCCGCCCTGTTAAATCTGTCTTTTTATTTAACAGGGGAGTTGAATGATTGCGAAATGCAGCACAACGCAGAAGTTTGACTTTTTACGAAAGCGTCATTTTTAATTTTTGACATTTTGGTTTCAGTACTGTAAGTTTATGGCAAATTGGGTAGATATCTGACCACCTATGCTAATATTTCTACGATCATCAAGTACCTCAGCTGTTCATTCATAATATAAAGGATCAGTGATAAATGGTAACGGTAAAAACAAGATATTTAATATATATCATATTGTTTGCATTTTTAATAACAAATTCCTGTGTCACCATGCCGGACATTCCGGACGTACCGGAGAATCCTGTAACTGAAGAGGATTTCGTACGTATTGCAGTGATCACGAAAGCCAGGGCGATAGTCGAAAGGGATAAAGACAAATTTTTGAATACACTGGACAGGGCAAACACAGAATATTATGATGAGCAGAGACTTTGGTTTGATGATTACCTGGGAACTAAAATTGATGGTTTTACATTAAAAATAAAGAGTATACGAAAGATAGATGAATCGACATGTATCGCAAACCTGCACCAGGAGTATTATTATATTGAAAAAATTAAAAATGGTGTAAGAAAATCCAGAAGAATAACTGACTATAATGAGAAGTATATTAAGAATGATAAAGGCTGGGTGGATTCCGGCCTTTACTTTTTTGAAAAAAGGACAGATAATTTTATCATTAAGCTTCCTGGTGAGATAGACGATCCTGAAATAATGAATAAATTGGCAGAAGAAGCTGAAGAAGCGTATAAACGTGTCGTTAAATCATATGGCAAAGAAATTGATGAACTTAACGTATTAAAATTTTATAATAATCGTGAACTCTTAAGACAGGAAACGAGAATCTCCAGGTCAGGCAAACTCGACGGCTGGTACGGTCACTCCGGCGGTCTGATCAAGATATACCTTTTAAAGGATAAATCAGATACCCATATACCTACACTCGCTCATGAGTTAATCCACAAAATCACTATTTCAATCACAACGAATTTAACGGACTGGTTCGCGGAAGGACTTGCGGTTTATTACGGATCATACGCCGGTTCGGACGATACTTATCTTAGTGAAGGAAAGTGTAAGCTCAAAGAGCTCATAAAACCGATCAGCTGGCTTGATAATCGATACACTTACAAAATAACTGATGGTACTGAAACCAAAATTTATTATGCAATGTCAGGTATGGTTGTAAAATATATGGTTGAAGAATATGGTGATGGTAAAGTCAAAGAAATAGTAGAGGGACTTTCAAAATACCCCGGTGTAAATAGTCAGTGTACCAGGAAGGAGTATGAAAAAATAATGAGTCGTTATATGTACAAGGAAATTAAAAATGTTCTGGACGTTGACAGTGAAACATCTAGTTCAAAATGGCTGGAATGGATTAAGAAACAGGGTGGAAAGAAAAAAGATAAATCTTAAGAACCAAGGCAGCAGTGGATATTATAATAAAACTTTAACCCAGTGAAGGATCGAGTTTATAATACCAGAAAAATGATGAGCGGAATGATTATTGCCGCAAACACCAGTACTAAATTCGCGATAATTAAGTTTCTTTTTTTAATGGATTTTTCTATCTGGAGTTGCTCGGTATTCAGTAATTTGTTAGCTGTCGCAATATTGGATTTTGCCTGGTAGTAGTCACTTTTTTTAATTAATGAACCGGCCTGTTTTAAAATATTTCGTATATGCAGTTTGTTTTTTGGGTTGGCATACTGGTTGAATTTCTGATCATCAAACCGGGAGGATAACCGCTTAATTTCTTTTCCCAGGCTAAACAGTTTTGCGTCACTGATTTTTGATGATTTTTTTTCTGAATCGACTTCTGTGCTGGTTTTTGTGTTTGGTCCTTTTTTTTCAGCATCTCGAGAAGGAGAGCTATGAGACGTGATTCTTAGAATTTTTACAACTTTAGATATCGTGCTTTGTTCGGGAGGGGGGGATTGCTTTTTTTTTGGGATTTTGGATATTTTATAAGAATATATCTCGGGATTGCTTTTTTTTCGCAGCAACCTCAGACAGTGATCCAAATCTTCGCCCATTACAATACAGTTTTTATACCGTTTTGATTGATCTTTTTCCAGGCATTTGGAAATAATTCCACAAGTTTTATTGGATAGATTTGGATTATATTTCCTGATATCCGGCATGGGGCTTTTCCGGATATTGTATATCAGATCCGCGAGGTCAGAAGCCTGAAACGGCAGGCTGTTACTGAGCAGTTTATAGAGTGTTATACCCAATGACCAGACATCAGATTCCGGGCCGACATCCTTTGCGGAGGATGTCTGTTCGGGAGACATAAAATACGGTGTTCCCATGATTGTCCCAACCACTGTCAATTCCTTCTTCCGGTTCCCATTATTATTGACTGCTTTCGCCAGACCAAGATCCATAACCTTAATGTTACCACTTCTTGAGATCATGATATTGTCCGGTTTTATATCCCGATGAACAATTTCCTTGGAGTGGGCTTCTGCCAGCCCTTTAGCTGTCTCGGTAATTATTTCTATCGCTTCCAGTTCATGTAAAGATTCTTTGCGTTTAAGACGTTCCTCAACGGTTTCACCGTCAACGTATTCCATAATCAGGTAGTTCAACCCGTGTTTGATATTCACATCAAAAACATGGACAAGGTTTTGGTGGATTATTCCGGCAGCGGTTTGTGCTTCACGAGCAAAGCGGTTAATAAATACGTCCAGGGCATCCGGTTCAAGCCACGGGGGAGGAGTCATGACTTTCACTGAAACGTCGATATTCAGTCTGAGGTGACGTCCTATATATACCGCTCCCATAGCACCCTTGCTTAATTTGGAATACAGCATAACCGGATCCAGAATTTTGTAATGCTCATGAACCGGCACTTCAGCCAGAAATGTATCCTGAAGAATGTTTGTGTTCATATCCAATTAATATTTCCGGGAAACCACTTCTGATGGTCTCGTAAAAAGTCCGAATTAGACGGTTTCGTAAAAAGTTCAAATTCAAGGCGTGCAAATTTCGTAATCATGAAGCGTACTAATAGTACGTTGAATGATTGCGAAATGCAGCACAACGCAGAAGTTGGACTTTTT
>JAUVGT010000088.1 GCA_030593645.1 Deltaproteobacteria bacterium | reverse complement strand
TGTTAGCTGGTAACTGTCGGTTTGCCAGGTATATACTTTCTTTTCTACACGCCGCCCCATGTAGTCATATACATAGTCGGTCTTTTTATCGCCATCGGAAGGAGTATTCGGCTCGACCGAAGTGAGTCGATTATCTGCATTATACGTATATAATGTATCACCCCCTCCTTCACTCACCGATACCATATTTCCATCATCATCGTAAACAAAATTTTTTATCCCGGTTTCGGAACTATCTTCCTGATTATACTGGTTGAGCGGATTCGGATCATAGGTTGTCAGGCTGGATGCGTTGTTTTCCCAACCGGCTGATTCTGTTCGATTACCAATATTATCATATAGATAGTCTCTATAAGCCGGTTCAATCTCGATGCCTGTACCGGTGTTTTCCGCCTCAAGGAACCAGGGAGCATTCAATAGACGTGCGCTCAAAGCATCAATGAACACCCGTCCCTTGACTTCCATTGATTCCCGAAGGCCAATTTCGTTATATTCGTAATCATATTGGGATATTAAATCATCATTGTACTGATTCTTCACCTGAGTTTTCAGGTTGCGGTTGGGTTCATATCCGTATTCTACACGGCTACCGCTGCCGGTGGTGTAACCCTGTAAAAGATACGAGGAAGGCACATATGAGTAAGCTGCCGTGTCTGTATGGGAACCCGCGTTCCAGGATACAGAGTTAAATCGGCCGGTATTTGTTTCATAACCATAGGTTGTGCTGTACTCCGAACCTGTATTAAAACCCATGTAACGGCCCGGAATATTTACGGTATCATATGAACGGGTGATGGTTGTATTATACAGGCCCGTGATCGATTCGGATTCGAGCTGAAGGTTACTGTTATACGCAAACGTCCGTGTTCCCAAAGCATCTGTGACTGTTTTCTGTCGGCCCAGACGGTCATAGGTCAAAGAAATATCTGGAGTGGTATCAGAATAATCGATATCGGTCAGCTCCCGGGTATCCGGATCATAGGAGTAGGCGGTAACCAGTGGATCCGGCCCATAGTTTCTTGCCCAGGTACGGGCGCTTAACATACCGCCTGGATGATAGTCATACGATACGGACTTACTGTCCGGGTATTCCTTGGATTCTAAAAGCCCTGTAGATTCCTGAAAATACCAGCGGGTAATATCCGGTGTACCGCTAGTACCTGTGGGCCAGGTTTCTTCATTCCAGTTGGAACCGTCCTGATAGGTATGGAGCTCATGTAAACGGCCATAGGCATCGTAGACATATTGAATCGGGTTCTGGGCATCCCCCCAGGCATTGGTGACCTGGCCCAGTGTATTATAGGCGTATCGTTTGACATTACCTTTGGGATTTAGTTCGGTTATTAATCTGCCCGTTGTTTGATCGTAGGCAAACTCGGTTCGATTATTGAGCGGATCTTCAATCCAGTCCACACGGCCCTTTTCATTATAATGTGTTTCTGATTCTCCGGTTCTTGGATCAATTACACCTGTGCGTCGTCCTAAATCATCGTAGGAGAAGGTGACACTAACCCCTGTTTTTGATAGAGATGATATGAGCAAGCCATTTTCAGTAACAGAAACGGCATTATTGGCTGAATCCGGATAATCAATGGTCCGGGTCTCGGTTTTATCCGCCCTGTTGATGAATACCTGTTGGATGGTTTCATTACCATGGATGTCTACGGATATGACTTCACTGATCATACCTGAAAGTCCGGCTAATCTGACACTCCGGGTGCCTGTGGTGACGGCCATGCTGTCAGAATCCTGCGCGTAAAGTGTTTGTGAGCTTTCCTGCCACCAGTCAGCCCCGTTGTTGACAAAAGATGTATCCGATTCGGTGATCCGATCCATAGAGGCAAGATCAAGGGTACCATTGGCACTGATATCCAGACCGCTCATGACTTGATTGCCGAGTTCATCATACATAAACAGAGTGTCCGCCTGGGACGGAGCTGTGATCTTTTCGACCTGCCCAATAGAATTATATCCGTAGGTTGTGGTTTCTGTACCTGCAAATCCGGGTTTTTCAATACTTACGGTTCGGCCCAGCATATCGGTTGTGGTTTTTTCCCACATGGGGGATGCCTGGGTTCCGGTGGTGACCTGTGTCCAGCGGGTGCCATCGGTATTGATACCATAGGTGTAATACCGGTGGATCACGCCTGTACCGGTAATACTCTTGATCCGTCCGTCTGTGTATCGTTCCGTGATCTCGGTGATATTTCCCTGCCGGGTAACAGTGGTGATCTTACCATTAGCAGAGTAGGCATATGTTGTGGTGAGTTCCGCAGCATTGGTACTCGATTCGATGCGTCCGGCAAGATCATAGATGGTTGATGTTCCTATGTTCAACCCTCCGGATTCGCTGGTCTGTGAAAGCCGTCTTCCCTCCGCGTCATAGGTAAATTCTGTGGTCACATCCGGGAACGTGGTCGAACCCTCCCTGACCCGGGTGAGTACCCGCCCCAGGTCGTCGTGCAGGGTATTGTTGATGGTAATACCCCTGGCATCGGTTTGGCTATCCTTCGTACAACAGGCCCAGGCGCTTTCGGTATGGGTATTATTGGACCGGTAGGTATCGGTCTCCCGACCCAGATCATCATAGAGTTTTACGGTCCAGTGGATGCGCTCATATCCTGTACCATTGTAAACTTCGATTTCTGATTGGAGGACATTTCCCACATTGTTTTCGATGCTAACCTCACGTGTGGTTTTATCGGTTATGCCGTCCGGGCTTGTCGATGTTCCGTGAACCACAAGTTCACGGAAATCGTAGCCAGATCCCGCTGTGAACGTGCCGGGAACCGTCGGATCGGCATTGGGAGTATAGGTACCATATCCGTATGTATATGAATCCATACGGCCATCCGGAAAGATCATAGACTTAATCTGCCTGGATGTGGGTGAAGTTTCGCTGTAAGGATGTTTGACTTTTGTTGTACGAAGATTGGACGCAGCACCATAACCGGCCGCCGGGTTGGTGCATTGTTCGATAATCTCTGTACGCTCACCTGTGCCCGCGTCCACATGATACACATAATAGGTTTGGGATACGGTCTGACCAAGTATCTGCTTGGTAACTTTTCTCGGCCTTCCTGCATCTTCAAAAGCATCGGAATCGAAGGCGTCCTGGGGGGTATAATCATAAGTGATTTCCTGCGCCTGGCTTGCTGACGCACCTTCGGACACATCCAGCCAGGAGCGAATCTCAGTGCTTTTTCGATTGTCTGAGTTGTATTCGTACCGGACCCACGAGCCGTCCGGGTTTGTCTTTAATGCCAGTTCTCCATAGCCGTCTTGACCCTGTGTTTCATGGTAGGTTTTTTCCGTGGTCAGGTCCGTACCGCCGGTTTCCACTTCCTTTTCGATGATCTCACGGCCCCATGGGAAATTCTGATATGTGGTTTCGACTATGGATGCGACAATACCCGCATCGTTTTTAACTGTCTCTGTAGTGACAAAAGTATCACCATCTTCTTCTTTTTTTTCTTTAACGTACAGGCCGTTTCCTTTGCTTAAGATCCAGGTGCTATCGGACTCATCCCATGTGTATTCATTAACCTTTGAGATATTATCCGGTCTGGTTTCTGTGATCCGTAATCGATTGTACACAGTATCGGAAGCGTCCGGGTTTTCAATCGTATAGGAAACAATCTCTTCTGACCCCGGAACAATTTCGTAAACCCAGTCCACCATGTATCCTCTTGCACCGGGTTTGTAGAATGTCATGGTATAGCTGAAAGGATCGATGACCTGAATATCGACCAATGTCTCCAAAGACACAACCTGTCGGAGTCCGTTGCCGTCTTCTATAACGATCAAATTTGAACCATAATCACTGGCTCTGAGAATTTGAGGGGTTGAGTTAACTGATTCCGCGTTTTCAGCATAAAGATAGATATTGCCGGCTGATTTACCCCTTTTAATCTTCCCCAGGCTAAAACTCGAAGAAATACTCCCATTCTTAGACTTTAGTTTTCCCGCTGAATCGCAGGTTTTTGAATCAGTATCACATGAATCAACACACCCAACAATAATATCAAGTTCATCCGTACAATACGCCTCGCCACCGCTTACCGCGCGAATTGTTACTCTGCCTTCACCTTTTACACCATCTACTATAGCTGTTTTCCCATCCGGAGCTAATGACACGCTTAAATCGACTTTGCCGCCTTCCTTTGGTTTTTTTACAATTTCAAACGATATCGGCTCGGCTTCTTCGGAGGCATTGACTGTGATTTCTGCTGTATCTCCAGGGTATAGGTGCCCATCATCGATAGATAGGGATATCTCGCAATCTTCCGGATAATTTGGCATTGGGGATGTAAACAAATAAATATGGTGTTTATAGGTCGACGCAAAATGTACATAACCAGATGCACCCCGACAGAGCCAATACTTTTCCTCAGGTAGAAGAGAATCCTCACATGAATTAGGATTAAAAACCATACCCCCAATTGTATATCTTTCTCCTCTACCAATAAAACGCCAGTATTGCTGCCCCCCCCAGGTATGCTTGAGCGCCTCCATCGCTGTACGCGCAAGTTCATTGGTTTTAAAATAACGCACGTATAGTGTATAATTAATATCGTTTGCACTCCAGGATGCTGTACTTGATCCGGTAGTCCCATATTTTGGAAACATTTCACCTTCATATTCATCATAACCATATACATTTAAGCCAATTAATAGAATTAATAGTGCAATAAGAATTGATTTCATAATAGATAAATTACCCTTTTCATATTTAAACCGTTCGATCAGGTCGATAGTATTTTCTCTTGTTGACGCGCTAAACATTTATTTTATTATGCAGCTATTACTCTTCTTCTCCGGCCACGGTAACAGAGTTCATCAGCTGTTTTTTTGCGGTATAGTAATAATACATGACTATCCGGAGTATATCATCCCCGTTATTCGGGTTGGTATTGAATTTAAATTCAAGGAAGTTTGACAACCCGTCTCCGTCTGAATCATCTGTAGATCCTGCGATTTCTATTGAGCCAAACCAGAGCAGTTCCCACCAATCCGCCAGCCCGTCATTGTCAAAATCGTTTGTCTCATTGGGATTGTAACCCAACAGGCATTCTTGAAGATTGGTAAGCGTGTCATTGTCCGGATCATCCTCCGGGCCGTATAGAAGACTCCCAAAATAAGTTAATTCGCACAGATTGGACAGCCCGTCATCATCCGGAATCTCCGCCGTGAATTCACTCCCGCTATCCGCAATGAAGCCGGGTTCCAATGTAATGGTGTAATACGCTTCGACAGTAATTGTTACCCCCGGTGCAACTGTGGTTGTGCCCTGTGTATCTATGTCTCCCACCGGCTCAGGCGATTCTGTCAGCGGTCCCGTTAGGGTGAGATCCGCGGCCAAACCCGGTTGGGTGAAAAAAAGTAATCCGCCCGCGCATACCGATATCAACAGCCAAACGATTCTTTTCTTATCCATTGCGTTACCTTTCAACCGGGTTTTCTATCAGCTTTTTTTTGATTGAATCGATTTCCGATTTAAGCTCATTGTTTTCTTTTTTCAATTGAATCAGATAGAGTGTCAGCTCCTCGATCTTTTGCATATGCAGGGTCATCATGTCACCCATTGAAAGACCGTTTGACCGGATCTGTTCCTCAGATGGAATATCCGGAAGATGATTGTTCTGATTAATATAGGATTCAACAGATTCCAAAGAAGGCAAACGATAATCACGATTGAACACATGGTCCGGCCAACCGGTCAGGGTGACCACTACTTTTTTTGCCGTGATCGTACCGTTAACCGCCAGTGTGGATTGGGGGTTCATGGTTCCGATCCCCACATTGCCGGATACGGTGTAAATCCCTGCCACATCAAAGCCGTTGTTCACTGTAATCGTGACACTTTCAGAAACACTGCCGTTATCATTTGTTGCCGTAATTGTATACGTCATGGTTCCCGGAGGAGAAACCTGTGTGGAGCCGGCCGGGTCCACGCTTCCAATTTCCTGATCGATCTCGACTGTATCCGCCCGGATTGTGCTCCATGTAAGGGTTGAGGATTGTTCGTATTCGATAGTATATGGTGCCGCTGAAAATGTAATCTCCGGAAGGGCGGTGCTTTCAGAAGAAAGCGGTTTAAACCCTGTTGGCGGTGTGTATTGAAAACCGAGCTGACCGAAGTTGTAATGAAACGCGGCGGATTGTGTGCCCGCTTCATCAAACCAGCAGGGCATAATATCGTTTGGCAGATTATCCAGAACATAACCTGTACCGGAAGCCGGGTCTCCGCTGTTCACCCATGTATTATTGATCGATATCCAAAGTTTGCTGTCGAATACAGCAAAGCCGATCACGTCACCCTGAACCGGGGTACCGTATGAAGCCGACCAGCTGGAACCGTCCCATACCTTGCCGTTGTCCGTATGACCCGGGCCGGAAAAAAACATCCGGTCATTGGCCTGGCCCCAGGCTGAAGATATATTGTCTCCGGCAGGCCTGAAACCGACCGCAAACGGATTGCCGGAAACCGTGTTTAAGGTGACTTCAAAATATGCTTTTACGGCCGGAGGAATGATCATGGTACCGCGACCGCGACCAGAAGCCGAAGGTGTAACGACTTCCAGGTTACCATTACTGAGTGTACCGTCTACTGTATCCAGGGGATTTAAGGTGCAAAAATTGTTTGTGGGCGTGTCGATGACCTGGTCATTTATGGCAAGATTATTTGCTGTGAGATGATGGTCATTTCCGGACACGTCGTTTCCAGGATTTGCCGAATCGGCAAAATTCAGATGGAAACCGTTACCTCCATAAGACCCGGTATATTCTTTGGGAACCCAGCTTCCGTTGATCAACTGACCAAAGTTTACCGGTTCAAGGGCGTTCCCATCAATATAATACGCGTCCGCCATGTAACCATCGTAATATACATTTTCGACATCTAATCTTGGCCTCCCGATCCGGAAAGGATGTTGCCGGCCGATATCAGTATCTTTATTTGAACTCGGTCGGTTTTCTTTATTCCACTCTGTAATCCGGACACCATCCATATAGATTTTAACCCTGTCGGCCGCGGTTGGATTGGTTGTATCAACGGCAAGGAATACATGAACCCATTTTTTAGTATCTCGGTAAACCGGTATTGATTTAAAGTCAAAGGCGACAGTTCCTGAATCTTCGTGCTTAAATTGTATTTGACTGTTGTCTCTGAACCTTAATTCTGTTCCATTTCCCGTGCTGCTACCACATGAAAACAATGGGCCGAAATTTTCATCAACATTACCCCTTTTTATCCATGCAGCAAACGTCCATGTTTTTCTATTTCCAGATTCTGTCGGTGCCCACTCTAAATATGCACTATCGTCATCGTTGAATCTGCATGAATGGTCGATCGTGTAAGGTGTCTGCGCGAACACCTGCGGTAGAACAACCAAAGATAAACACAAGGCCATCATTGCCGTTAATATGACTTTCCTCATTTTCTACTCCTTGCATGGATGATTTATTTATTGTAATTATGGTTTGGGTTAAATCAAAGGAAGCCGTATGGGTAAAACTGTATTACCGTAACAATGTCTAGCTTTTTCCAAAATTTTGGAGTGTTACTACTTCCTCTGTTCAACGTTCATAATAGCGTTTTATGATAATGACATTTTGGTTAGAAAAAAATGATGTATTTGTCAATAATTATATTAAAAATTGACGTAATACCACTTTGCTGTTTGTATATGATTATTTAATGAGGAAATCAATCCGGGGAACTACTCTTTTTTTTGTGCGTAGAACTACGCAGATTTAAATATGTTTTTCGGATCTTCTTCAACTTGCTGGTGAAAAGGGTCTATGAATCCCTTGTACCCTCTGGAATTACGCCTGCTCAATTAGAGATTACCCATCTATTTTACCTTGATTAACACCAGCTAATCGGTAGATGATCCATTTTTTATTCAATATTTCCAATATATTTGCGAGATAATTGTATTATCAACATGTCCGGCACATTTTGCTTGACAGAATAATGTAATTCGATCATCTTGCCAATAATGCTGAAATCTGGTAATAATTGATTTTTGTTTTAAAGTGCTTTTAAAATATAGAACCAGGTTTAAGTTGAATGCAGAGTGATCCCGCCGCTGGCGGGATTAACCGGAAAACGACAGTAAAAGTGTGGTTTCGTGAATTAATCCGCCCGGGACGGGTTGCTCCAGTACCGAGATAAAGATTTTGAAACCCCTTCTACATATGATCACATTAATATCGATTTGATTTGGAGTAAGCAGATTATGCAGAAACCGAAAAGTTCGTCGGAAATACTAAAAAAACGAGCCAGAAAAAGAAAGAACAGACTTTTTACTTTTTTAATCCGTTTTACACTTATATCCATAGCCGCCCTTATTGTACTCGGTACCCTTGGAACCATCGGAGTTTACTATTACCTTAGTGAAGACCTGCCAAAAATAACTACCCTGACAGACTATAACCCGGCAGTCATTACAACATTATACTCAGACGATAACAGAAAAATCGCGGAATTTTACAAGGAAAGAAGGATTATCCTGCCGTTCTCCGAAATACCGGATATGCTGATAGAGGCATTTATAGCTGCTGAGGATGCAAGATTTTATAAACATCGGGGAATTGATCTGATCAGTATCATCAGAGCGTTTTTCAAAAACATTGAAGCCGGAACCATTGTCCAGGGCGGCAGCACCATTACCCAGCAGGTAACTAAATCATTTTTCTTAAGTCCGGAAAAAAGTTACAACCGAAAGCTGAAAGAAGCCATCCTGGCATATCGTATCGACAAGGCGTTTAACAAAGACCAGATCCTGTATCTTTACCTGAACCAGATATATCTCGGACATGGAGCATATGGTGTGGAAGCGGCATCCGAGAATTATTTTGGTAAATCGGCCAAGGAACTGGACCTGGCAGAATGCGCAATGCTTGCCGGCCTGCCCCAGGCGCCCAGTAAGTATTCTCCATTCAGGTTCCCTGAAAAAGCCAAACAGAGACAGATTTATACTTTGAACAGAATGGTAGCTGAAGGATTAATTACGAATATTCAGGCAACTGAAGCTATTAATGTAAAACTCGATATCAAACCCAGGGTAAACTGGTATATCGAAAAAGTCCCTTTCTATACAGAACATATCCGCCGATATCTCGAAAAAAAATACGGTTCCACCAAATTATACACAGAGGGCCTCAAGGTTTATACTGCTGTTAATATTGAAATGCAGAAAATTGGTCGTGAAGAGATCGAAAAAGGCCTCAGGGCTCTTGATAAAAGGCAGGGTTACCGAGGTCCACTTCAGCATCTGGCACCCAAAGAGATTGAAACATTTTCAAAAGAACTTCAGGTTGAAATCAACAAAACCCCCCTGGAAAAAGACACCATTGTTAAAGGTGTTGTCGTTAAAATCGATAATAAAAAAGACCATGTCATTGTTCGGATGGGAAATACACAGGGAATTATGACTCTGGAAGACATGGAATGGGCCCGGAAACCAAATTCTAAAGTACCGTATCATGAGAAAAGTATAAAGAATCCCGGGCAGGCCCTTAAAGTCGGAGACGTGATTCTGGTTAAACTTAAAGAAAAAGGAACAAAAGGGGATTCAGAAAACAAATGGGAACTGACACTGGAGCAGATACCCAAAGCTGAATCGGCACTATTGGCTATCGAAGCCGAAACCGGTTATGTCAAGGCAATGGTGGGTGGGCGCGATCCCCGGGAAACCCAGTTCAACCGGGCAATTCAATCCCGCAGACAGCCAGGTTCAGCATTTAAACCGATCGTGTATGCTGCTGCGATCGATAAGGGCTATACCGCTGCAAATGTCATTTACGATTCCCCCATTGTATTTCATGACAAAATCCAGGATAATAAATGGAAACCAAAAAATTATGGTGCAAAATTCTACGGGCCGACACTTTTGCGTACAGGACTTGCCAAATCAAGAAATATCGTTACCATTAAAATCGCGCAGGACATTGGAATCGATTATGTAATCGATTATGCACGAAGACTCGGTATAACATCTCATTTTAATCATGACTTATCAATCGCGCTCGGATCATCCGGTCTTTCATTGCTTGAACTTGTAAATGCGTACTCGGTCTTTACGAACTATGGCTATTTTATTGAGCCGTGCTTTGTTACAAAAGTGGTAGACAGAGATGGAAATGTTCTGGAAGAACATGTTCCCGGACGGGAAAAAGTAATCGATAAAACCACGGCTTATCTCATGACCCATCTTCTTGAAGGTGTCGTCCAGGGCGGCACCGGCTTCCGCGCCAAGGCACTTAATAGACCCACCGCGGGTAAAACCGGAACAACAAACGATCTGTTTGATGCCTGGTTTATGGGTTATACGCCCGGCCTGATTACAGGTGTTTGGGTCGGTTTTGATGAGGAAAGTTCCCTGGGTGAGTCGGAAACCGGTTCCAGGACGGCAAGCCCGATATGGGTCGAATTCATGATGCGTGTGTTAAAAGATAAACCGGCACGGATTTTCCCGGTACCCGAAGGGGTTGTTTTTGCCCAGATTGATGCCAAAACCGGCCTTCTTCCGATTCCTGAATCAGAAGAAACCGCTTTTGTTTGTTTCAAGGTGGGAACCGTACCGACACAGCATACGCCACCACCGGATGCCGTAACGGAAAAAGATCTTTTTAAAATGGATATGTAGTGATTATCATATCCCGAGAAATGCTTCCTTGACTTTTTCATCGCTGGCCAGATCGACTCCGCTCCCCTCCATCACAACCCTTCCGTTTTCCAGCACATATGCCCGGTTACACATGCTCAAAGTCTGTTTAACATTCTGCTCCACAAGGAGCACGGTCACTCCTTCACTGTTAATTCTTCTGATCATTTCAAAAATTTCCTGAACCAGTATCGGGGCCAGACCCAGTGAGGGCTCATCAAACATCATTATCTTTGGAAGAGACATCAGTCCCCGACCGATCGCCGCCATTTGCTGTTCCCCGCCGGAGAGGGTTCCTGTCATCTGCTTTTTTCTTTCTTCAAGCCTTGGGAATAATTCATATACATGTTCCAGTGTCTCAAAACGTTTGGCCTTTGCTTCCCCACAAAGAGAACCCATTTTTAAGTTTTCCTCGACACTCATTTCAGGAAACAAGCGGCGGCCCTCAGGAACATGAACAATTCCCTGCTGAATGATCTCATGGGGCGGTCGATGATCCAGCCGAGCGCCTTTAAATTCAATAGAACCGGATTTGGGAGTCAGTAAAGATGAGATCGTCCTGATTATGGTCGATTTCCCGGCTCCATTAGCCCCGATCAATACCAAAATCTCTTGTTCCCGCACTTCAAATGAAACATCCCACAGAACCTGCAAGTCACCATAAAAAACATCTATATTGCTAATCTTGAGCATATTTATCCCCTAAATAGGCTTTAATTACAGCTGGATTATTGTCCATTTCCTGAGGTGTTCCTTCGGCAATGGTCCGGCCAAAGTTGATGGCATGGATCCGGTCGGATATGGTCATCATCACCTTCATGATATGTTCCACAATAATTATGGTCACACCATTATCACGGATTTTTTTAATCAGTTTAATGGCGGCCTCCAGTTCTGAAGGATTAAGACCGGCTGCGGTTTCATCCAGCAGCAGCTCCGGCTGTGTGGCCATGGCTCGTGTAATTTCCAGCCGCTTTCGCTCGCCGATCGGAAGACTTTTGGCAAGTATATCTTTACGATGATCGAGTTCACAAAATTCAAGCGTTTCAAGAGCCTTTTCACACGCTTCTGATTTACTTTTGGATTTTGAAAAAGCAGCCGCAATGACATTATCCAGCACTGTCAGCCTCCCCAGGGGTTTAACCACCTGGAATGTCCTGCCGATCCCGATCCTGCAGATTTTATTTGTTTTCAAACCGGTGATATCGATGCCGTTAAAAACGACCTGACCGCCTGTCATCGGCATTACGGTTGCTTGACGCAATTGTGGTCCCCCGGGGGTCCATCAAATAACAGACATCCGCCTTTAATGTGGTATTAAAATGATCGAGAATTCTGTTTGCATCCGCGAGGTTATCTTCAGAACGATTTATAAAGAGCCGCTCGATCTGACCTAAACCCGCCAGGGTTCTGCATGGCTTGATATGCTCTGATAAAGAGGAAGAAAGGTTTTTTCGAATCATTTCAAGACGTGTGACCGCCTGCTGTTCGGCTTGTCTAAAAGCTGATTCTTTTAGTGATGAATAATAGAGATAGCCGCCTGTCGATGCGGAAAAAAACGCAAGTAAAGATAATACAAATAATATAAGACGTAATCTCATTATCCGGTATCACCGCCAATATCATTTCTGGTTAGAAGTAACGGTTACACAATCTTCCGATATTTTGATATCCGGGACCACTTTAATTAAGTCTGTTTGATAGCGGTTTTTCAGAAACTTAATATTCCCGTTCTTAAGGCCCCTCATTTTTGAGATGCTGCCCGGGTGGACATTTATGGTAACTGCGCTGTATTTATGGTTTATTGAATCCATAATTGATACCGCTTTGTCAAGAAATATCTCTGAATATACCAGATGACCGAATGCCGGATGATAAGGACCCGCGAGGATTTTTAGATGATCGTCAAATTCTTCAGACGCCTGAAGTCCCATACGGATCACATCAATATTATTCTTCTTAAAATGCAGATACAGCTTTTTAACAAGTGTAACACAGTGATCAATATGCAGTGGAGTATACTGACCGCGTTTGTATAAATGTGCCAGACTGCTTTTTTCAATAACCAGGGTGGGATATATTCTTACAAAATCGGGTTCAAGCCCGGTGATCTTACGACCGGTATCAAGGGCCTTCTCATCACTGTCTTCAGGCAGACCGACCATCATCTGGATTCCGAGCTCATAGTTTCTTTTCTTTAATAGGTCCGCTGCCTCTTTCGTGTCAAGAGCCGTATGTCCCCTTCCGGCAGCTTTTAGTACCTGATCATCCATCGACTGGGCCCCGAGTTCGATTGTCGAAACCGGGTAATTTTTTATTATATCAAGCCGTTCCCTGGTAATGGTATCCGGCCTTGTAGAAAATCTAATACTGTCCACATTACCTTGTTTAACAAATGCATCGGCTGTCTCCAGCAGCGATAGTATCGAATCTGTTTTAAGACCCAAGAAGTTACCGCCATAAAAGGCTATTTGTGTTAGTGACCTTTTATTTGCCT
>JAUVGT010000029.1 GCA_030593645.1 Deltaproteobacteria bacterium | reverse complement strand
CATACCCAAAGGAGTAAAGCAATATAAGGGACGTCCATTTAATTATTGGTTTGCTTGCTCCATGAGTTCAAATGATGCTTTTTCCGATTTCCTGTCCTCTCGAAATCAGTAAAGATTGGACGCAGTCAATCCTATGTATTTCATCGGTTTTTGAAATTATTTATGGATTAAATATAAGTGGACGGCCATAAATTTATATCAATGATTTTTGATGTAAATTTATGGCCATGATAATTAAATCAATGATTTTACTAAAACTCATGACTTTACAAAGGCTACACACTGGATTAAGTCTATGAGTGAACTCCCGGTTTTACTGGGTGCTTAAAAAAAAAGCATCGCGTTTTTCGCTGTGGTGATTCACGCTTTAAGATAAGGGTTCACGCAAAAATAAGATATGAAACAATCAGTATCTATAATATTTCTTTCTATTTTACTTATTAACGGCTGCACGCTTGTAATCAACAAAATGTTATTTTTCCCGGACACGAAAGACGTATTAACGGCGAATCAGCTTCCGTCAAACGTAAAGGAAGTCTTTATTGAAACTGAAGATCGAGTCAAAATACAATGCTATTTTATTCCAAATCAGTCTTCAGATAAAATACTTGTCTATTTTCATGGAAACGCCGGTAATATCTGCCATCGCTTGTCAGACTTGTTAATCATGAACCGTCTTGGCATTAATGTATTGGGTATCGGCTATCGCGGTTACGGGAAAAGTGAAGGAAAACCAAGCGAAAAAGGAATATATCTGGATGGTCAAGCCGCCCTGAACTACGTGACCCAAAAACTCAACTTTTCAATAAATAATGTGATCATTTTCGGGCGCTCCATCGGTACTACTGTGGCCATTGATATTTCTCGAAATTTAAATATTGGCGGGCTTATACTCGTCACACCATTCACAAGCGGAAAAGATATCTCGAATGCTAGCAGGCTTTTCTTTGCCTCTTTTTTAATCGGAGATTTATTTAATAATATTGATAAAATAGATCATGTTTCATGTCCGGTTTTAGTCATCCATGGCACACAGGACCGTGTCATTCCGTTTCAAATGGGCAAAAGGATATACAATAAAATAAAAGCAAAGAAACGATTCGTGAAAATTGAAGGGGCAGGTCATAATAACTTATCAAATGAATATAAAAAGAGTTATTGGCTTCCGATTTTTGAATTTATTACACAGTAATAATGATGGTCTCGTAAAAAGTCCGAATTAGACGGTTTCGTAAAAAGTTCAAATTCAAGGCGTGCAAATTTTGTAATCATGAAGCGTACTTATCGGACCCGCCCTGTTAAAACTGTTTTTTTATTTAACAGGAGAGTTGAATGATTGCGAAATGCAGCACAACGCAGAAGTTGGACTTTTTACGAAACCGTCAACCTTGATCAGTGATTAAGGCTGTAAGCTTCCGATCTAAAAAAGCCCGGTTTTTTTTTAAAACCAGACTTTTTGTTAACTATTCAATATAAATGTCAATCAGACTTTCGGCCTGGGGAGAACACCCGCGCGTTCCGCGATTTCAGGGACTTTGTGTTCCCATTCAATGGCCATAAGATGAACACCTGCCACACCTTTCATTTCTTTGAATTCTTCAATCTGTTCGCAGGCCATCTTGATCCCTTCCTCGGCGACTTTGCCTTTTTCAGCACCCTGAAGTCTTTGGATCACCTCATCAGGTACATCCATACCAGGCACCTTGCTTTTCATGTACTTTGCCATACCGACACTCTTCATGGGTGTAACTCCGGCAAGAATATAAACTTTTTCCGTAAGCCCCATGTCGTTGGCCTGTTTGACCCATTCCCTGAATTTGTCCATGTTATAGATACACTGGGTCTGGATAAAATCGACACCGGCCTGGATTTTTTTTGCGAGCCTGTGCACCCGCCATTCAAACGGATCGGCAAACGGATTGGCAGCAGCCCCGATAAATAATTTCGGTGCTTCATTCAGTTCAGCCCCGCTTAGAAACTGGCCTTCATCGCGCATCTTCTTTACCATGGCAATCAGCTGCATGGAATCGATATCAAACACGCCTTTGGCTTGGGGATGATCACCAAATTTCTGGTGGTCACCGGACAGGCAGAGCATGTTTCGAATCCCGTGGGCAGCAGCTCCCAGTATGTCTGCCTGCATGGCAAGACGGTTCCTGTCCCTGCAAACCATTTGAAAATTAGGCTCCAGACCTTCCTGGACCAGGATAATGCTTGCGGCCCAGCTGGACATACGGACCATGGCTGTCTGGTTGTCAGTAATATTGACCGCGTCTACTTTTCCTTTGAGAAACTCCGCCTTTTCCCGCACTTCCTCTACATTGGCTCCCCTGGGCGGTCCCAGTTCACCTGTAAACGCGAAATGACCTGCTTCCAGAACTTTTTCTAAATTGCTTCCTGATTTCATATCAGCTTCCTTATGAGTTAATTACAAATCATGATTCGATATGCTGCATCTGGTTATTTCAAGCCAACACATTTATGCATCGGGCTCTTAAGCAGCCTCTTCCGGCTTTTTATACCCCGACTGGATCAATGTTCTCGGTACCTGATCATTCCATTCAACCGGTGGTTTGAACTCTAATATATTATCAAGACGTCCCTGCTTTTCAAGACGTTCATAAATCATAAACCAGGCACAGGGCTGTTCATCACTGATTTCACAATTTCCATTATTGGTGCCCCCGCAAGGACCGTTATAAAGACCTTTCGCGCACATGGTTACCGGACAGATGCCGCCGGTTACACCGAGTACACATTGGCCGCATGAACGGCACCGTTCCTCATACCATCCAACCGCCTGATTCACGGACATGCCTGTAGTGTCAACCCCGGGAAATACCGGTTTTTCAGGGTATCTTTCCGCCAGAAACTGGATCCCCACACCGCAGGCCATGGAGATAATCGCGTCGTAATCCTTGACCATGTCATCCAGCGCTTCAAGGTATTCCCGGTCACACTGTCTTTCGATGGTTTTTGCACCGAGTTCAATGGGATTATTATCCAGCTTTCTGGCCATTTCCAGTTCGCTGTTCAGCACGGCAACTTCTTTTTCACCACCCGCGAGACAAACCGCGACACAGGTTCCGCAACCGACATTGAGGACCTTTTTGTAGTCCTTGATCATATCTTTTATTTCTTCAAAGGGTTTCCTTTTGGCAACTATCATTTTTCCTCCCGTTGTACAGATTACATGGCCGATTCAGGATGAAACGGCATGACTTCCTGGAGATCTTCATCCAGATAAGTCCGTTCATTTGGTCCAAGAATCCCCAGTGACAGGCAGATCAAAGTCCACAAATGAACAGTGTACCAGGCATGATCATTCTGTTCAGCCAGGTCATGGACCTGGGCATGACAGTTATGGCACGGTGTAATACAGTAATCCGCTTTGGTATCAAGAATCTGGTCGGTCTTGCATTGACCATACGCCCGACGTTCATCCGGATAACCGGACTGCAGGAATCCGCCGCCACCACCGCAGCAGTAGTTATTTGATTTGTTCGGATACATTTCAATAAAATTTTCTTCACCCACAACCGTTTTTACAACAAAACGAAGATCTTCCGCAACAGGATCTCCAAAAGTCTTACGGACCAATTGGCAGGGATCCTGTACGGTAAAGGTTTTCTTCAAATCCTTGTTCCAATCGGAATTGACCTTCAGTTTTCCTTCCCTGATCCACTGGGCATAATATTGAATGATACTCTTGATCTCAAAATTGTAGTCAATCTTGAATTTTTTCAGTCCGGCCCGGACTGCGAAAAGTTCGTGCCCTCATTCCGTATTGAGCCAGATCTTGCACTCCAGGTCCTCCACGGCTTTTTTCTTGACCTCCACGATATGTTTCCAGTTCTCATTATCGGCAAGAAACATGCAGTAATTTTCAGCTGCCCAGCCTTTTGTACCGTATGTCCAGTCTGCTCCGACCAGATCGAGAATCTTCCATAAGGGAACCATCTCATCCGGTTCGGTCACAGGCTCCCTTGAATTCTGATTTAAAAAGAATTGAGTACCTTTTTTGTTAACCGGTGCTTTCATGTCCTTGAATTCAGGCTGTGATTCCTGGTATTCTTCCAGCACGTCTTCCACGACAAATTTAAAATCCTCTTCAGTGGCGCCCATGGCACTGCACGTATCATTTCTCAACGCCATGTCACATGATCCGACGATACCTTTTGGCCGGTCTTCTCTTGGCCAGGATGCCCGGGCGTTGAACACAAGCTGCGGGATGTCGATTTTCATCGGGCATACATAAACGCACCTTTGACACAGGCTGCACATCCATACCCACTTTGTGCTGGTCACTTCTTCATCCATACCCAGTGCCGCCATCCGCAGGAATTTCCGGGGATCCATCCCATCCAGTCCGGTGGCAGGACAACCGGAAGAACAGGCTCCGCACGTCAGGCAAAGGTTTAGATTACCACCCTCCGGGAGGAGTTCCCTTACCTTATCCATGAAGACGCTCTTCTTTTTTCCTCCAAGTTTTATTGCTGGTTCTCCCATAATATATGCTCCTTTTTTTAGGCCGCGGCCTTTTTATTCGTTTTATTCAAAGGGTTGGGTCCCAATTTCTTAATATGTTCAGTCATTTCTCTTGCATACGCGGCAAAAGTCGGTCCTTCACCGGAAGAAAGATTGTACATCCTGACCCGGTCTCCTTCAATGCCGACTTCTTCCAGAAGTTTTTGCACATGTTCAACCCTTTCCCGGGCCCTGAAATTACCTTCGTTAAAATGGCAGGTACCCTCAAGACATCCCACAATATAAGCGCCATCCGCGCCTTTTTGAATGGCCCTTAAAAGATACATGACATCCACTTTACCGGAACAGGGTACCCTTATTATTTTTATACTTGCCGGATATTCGAGCCGCATGGAACCTGCCAGGTCCGCCGCTGAATACCCTCAGTATTCACAGCAAAATGCGATTATTGTCGGTTCAAAATCTGCCATTACATTCCTCCTGCCAGCAATGCGTCAATTTTGCATTCAATCTGGTCATCTTCATAAAATCCAAGCTGGATCGTCTGTCTCGGGCATATACCCGCGCACGCTCCGCATCCGTGGCATATGGCCTCATCTATTTCAATTACTTTTTTCTCGGTATTAAACACAGGTACATCAAACGGACATGTGCGCACACATGACAAACATTTTACACAATGATCCGTATCCACCTTCGCGGCGATGGCAGAGAGTTTAATTTCCGGTCTTGCCAGGAAAGTGGTTGCCCTGGACGCGGCTGCCTGTGCCTGGGAAATGGCCTCTGAGATCAATTTGGGCCCGTGCGCGGTACCGCAAAGGAATATCCCTTCACCCGGCATGTCCACGGGGCGGAGTTTCACATGTGCTTCAATAAAATACCCTTCCGGATTGGCATTCAGCTTCATAATGCCGCTCAGCTCTTTGGTGTCCGCGGCACGCATTCCCGCGCTCAGCGCAACCAGGTCCGCGGAGATCTCAACATCCCGCTTTAGGATGTGGTCTTTTGTTTTGACAGTAATATGACCTGAAGAAGTAGTAACGTCAGGGGGTGAATCATCTTCAAACCGCATGAAAATCACTCCTTTTTCCCTTGCCTCCGTATAATAATCTTCAAGCAAACCATAGGTCCTGATGTCCCGGTACAGGACAAATACCTGTGCCTCAGGATTTAGCCGTTTTATATGAAGCGCGTTCTTTACGGCGTTCTGGCAACAGATCCTGGAACATTCCTGCATCTCCTCGTTCCGGGAACCGACACATTGGATCATCACAACCGTCTTAAAGTCTGACGCGCCCTTATCTTCGAGGATATCCGCCAGCCCAACCTGGGTCACAATCCGGTCATCGTCTTCGTAATGATATTCCTTAGGCTGGTATTCATCGGCACCGGTGGCCACAATAATGGCACCGTGATCAATCTTACGTTTTTCCTTATTCGGCCCAACCGCAAGCTCGGTTTTAAAATTCCCCTTATAGCCGCCAAATCCGGTGACCACCGCATCCGTTAGAATTTCAACATTTTCATGGGCCTGAACTTCGGAAATAAGCTTTTTTACATATTCCCGGACATCCGCGCCTTCGATGGTGTGATGAAGTTTTAACGCGAACCCGCCGAGAATCGGTTCCTTTTCGATCAGGATAACCTTGAATCCCTGTTTTGCAAGGTTCAAAGCCGCGTTCATCCCGGAAATACCGCCGCCAATAACAAGGCCCTGCTGGTTGACACGGATGACCTTTTCCTTAAGAGGCTTTAAAGTCCCGGCCCTGGCAACAGCCATTCTGACAAGATCTTTTGCTTTCTGTGTGGCAAGGTCAGGGGATTTGGAGTGAATCCAGGAATCCTGGTTCCGTATATTGGCCATTTCGAATAGATACCTGTTCAGCCCGCACGCTTCAAGGGTCTCCATGAACATGGGCTCGTGGGTTTTTGGACTGCAGGATGCGACGACCACGCGGTTCAGGTTCTGTTCCTTTATTTTTTCTTTTATTTTTTCCTGTGTATCCTGGGAACAGGTAAAAAGGTTTGAATCCGTAAAGACAACATTAGGCAGGTTTCCCGCGTATTCCTGGACCGCAGGTACATCGACGATACCGCCGATATTTATACCGCAATTGCAGACAAAGACACCGATCCTCGGCTCCTGGCCCTCAATATCGATTTCCGCCGGGACTTCATAAGTTTGAATATCTTCACCCCTGGATTCCGACAGATCAGCACCCGCAAGACACGCGGCGGCACTGGCTTCGGTAACCGATCCGGGGATATCTTTCGGCCCCTGGAACACACCACAGGTAAAGATACCTTCCCGCGATGTTTCAACCGGCGCAAACGGATCCGATTTTGCGAAATTGTATTGATCAAGATCAATATCCAGACGTTTCGCAAGCTGCACTGCTGAATCGGGAATCGTAAGCCCCACAGACAATACAACCATTGAAAATATTTCTTCTTTGATCTCACCGTCCTCATCCGCAAAACGTATCTTGAGGTCTCCGGTTTCCGGAATTTCATTAACGGTATGAACCCTTGCCTTGACAAACCGGATCCCTTCCTTGTCCCTGGCGCGCAAAAAATATTTTTCATAATCTTTGCCAACGGTTCTCATGTCCATATTAAAAACAGCGCAATCCAGATCGCCATGGATATGCTCTTTGGCAATCATGGCTTCTTTTGTGGCATACATGCAGCATACGGAAGAACAATACCCGTTGCCGCACCGGTTGGTATCCCTGGATCCCACGCACTGGAGCCACGCGATACTTTTCGGCTCTTCACGGTCAAGGGGTCTCATCACATGGCCAAAATAGGGACCGCCCGCGGAGAGTATCCTTTCAAAGCCTTCACTGGTAACAACGTTCGGAAATTTTCCGTATCCCAGGTAATCAAGATCTGAAGGATCAAAACCCTCGGTGCCCGGTGATAAAATCACCGACCCCACAGTCACCTTGGTCTCCCTGATCTTATCATCATAACGTATGGCTTTTGCCAGGCATGTATTTTCGCAAAGGCCGCAGCCTATGCAGACGTTTGCATCAATGGCAAAAGCAAGCGGAACAGCCTGGGCATATTCAATATATGTGGCTTTCTGGTCGCTCATACCCTTGTTGATCTGATTCACCGCAGAAGCCGGGCAATGCCGGGCGCAGTCTCCACACCCGGTACATATGTCCGGGTCAATAAAACGGGGATTGTTAGTCAGGGTAACTTCAAAATTCCCGGGTTCGCCTTCTATTGATTTGACTTCACTGTTTGTTACCAGGTTGATGTTCAGGTGCCGGCCGACCTCGACCAGTTTGGGTGAAATCACTCACATGGTACAGTCATTGGTCGGGAAAGTTTTGTCAAGCCTGGCCATCAGCCCCCCGATTGTCGGCCCTTTTTCGATGAGGTATACATTATAGTCCGAGTTCGCAAGATCAAGCGACGCCTGCATGCCCGCAATGCCGGCACCCACGACCATAACTGACCCGCTTTTTTTATTACCGTTAGATCCCATTATGACTCCTTATATAACTGCAAATACCGGTTTGCTGTTTTCCATCCCTGTAAATTCGACCCGGTTTGTTTTTTCCAGGTCCGCAAGGAGATACGAAATCCGCAAAAGTTCCAATTCGGTTTTATCACTAACATCCCGGACAGATTTACAGCCTTCCTTAATGGCGAGAAAAATCAGGTTTTTTTGATATTCTCTTTCAAGTTCCATATAGAGAATGGATTCATATTTATCCACATCCCACTTGCGTCCGTATACATCACCTTTTGCGGTGATTTTCACTTCCTTGCCCACCAGCCAGCGGATCGTTTCGCTGCTTACCGTCATTTCCGCGGCTTCCAGCCTCATGGCGGCAGCTTTGCTGTCCAGTTTTCCCTGCTGTTTTACCGTATTGATGGTGTTCGTGGCAACATCGACAAAGCGCTGGGCTTCTGCTGATGAAACCCATGCGAGATGCAGCCTGTCTTTGCCGATACCCGCCATCTCCAGCAGCTTTTGAGTCATCAGTATCTTTTTTTCGGCCTGAACATTACCTTCCAGGTAATGGCAATCTCCGAAATGTCACCCGGACACGAGTACACCGTCACAGCCCTGCTTAAAAGCCTTTACGATAAATACCGGATCAACACGGCCGGAGCACATCACCCTGACTGTTCTTAGATTGGATGGATACTGCAGCCTGGATACACCCGCCAGATCAGCCCCGGCATACGCACACCAGTTGCATAAAAATGCTACAATTTTCGGCTCGAAATCCGCCATAATTTCACCTTGGAAACGTTAATAGTTTTAGTTTCTAATATAATTAACACCGCAGCCGCCTGTTACAGTCACAGACCTGCTAAAATTAATTCTTTGATTATTGCCTATACTGCGGCAATCACAGCCGCGACAATCTGCTGATCCTTGAAATGGAGCATATCGATTGCCTTTTGCGGACATGAAGAAGCACACAACCCGCATCCTTTGCAGGAGGCTGAAATATTTTTTGCCCGTAAGCCTGAGCCTTCTACTTCTTCGAGCACAATCGCGCTGAACGCGCAGATCTCCTCGCACAGACCGCACCCGATGCATTTATCCGCGTCAATCTGGGATACAAGCGGCGAAACCTGTATGGAATCCTTTGAAAGGACCGTTACCGCACGGCTGGCAGCTGCCATTGCCTGGGCAATACTCTCATCCATAGCTTTCGGATAATGGGCCAGACCGCACAAAAATATACCGTCAGACGCGAATTCAACCGGCCTCAGCTTGGCATGGGCTTCCATGAAAAAATTCTCCTCGTTCAGGGGAAGCTTGTAAAAACCAGCCAGTTTATCATTTTTCACAGGTTCGATGGCTGTAGCCAGATTTAATAAGTCGGTGCGAATCTGCAGGTTTTTTTGAAGGATCGGATCAAATACGGTCACTTCAAGTCCACCATCGACTTCTTTAACCACCGGCTTATTATCAAGAGAATACCGGATAAAAATGACACCCAGCTCCCTGGCTTTCTTATAATGCAGCTCTCGTTCCCCATACGTCCGGATATCCCGGTAAATGATATACACAGCCGTATCCGGATGCTTTTCTTTTATGGAAATCGCCTGCAGGATAGAAGCGGTGCAGCAAATCCTGGAGCAGTAGGGACGATGATTATCCCGTGACCCCACACACTGGATAAATACAACACTTTTCGCATCTTCCAGCCGACCCGGATCATTCTCAAGGTCATGCCATCGGGTGACATTTGGGTTTTTTCCGTAAAGATATTCATCTGTTTCAGCAGCACATCCACCGGTTGCTACAATTGTAACACCATGCTGAACATTTGTTTCTTTACCATTGCCTGTGACCGTTGTATCAAAATTGCCTACAAATCCTTTGGCATCGGTCACTTCAGAATCGGTTATCACAGTGATATCAGCATGTTTTTTAACTTTTTGAATGAGCTCGCTAAGAAATTCCTGCACATCCTGACCCTTCCACGTTTTTGAAACATCTTTTGCCGAACCTCCAAGCTCTGAATCCTTTTCCACAATAGCTGCCGGATACCCCTGGTCGGCGAGACTGAGTGCCGCAGTCATTCCCGCGACACCTCCACCAATCACAAGTGCGGATTTTTCCACACCCACAGAAAGTTCTTTTATCGGATCAAGCAAAGAGGCTCTGGCTACGGCCATTCTGACCAGATCCTTCCCTTTTTCCGTGGCTTTTTCTTTATCATTCGCATGGACCCAGGTACATTGATTCCGGATATTGGCCATCTCAAAAAGATATGGATTCAGCCCGGCGTTTCGTATGGTTTCCTGAAACAGCGGTTCATGGGTTCTGGGTGTGCAAGCCGCAACCACAACCCTGTTTAAGCCCTTTTCCCTGACGACCTCCATCATTTTATCCTGGGTATCCTGGGAACAGGTAAAAAGATTTTCCTCAACATATTCAACGTGGGGAAGACTCTTTGTATATTTGGCAATTGCCGGGACATCGGCTATCCCGCCGATATTGATACCGCAGTTGCAGACAAACACCCCAATTTTAGGGCTCTCTTTGGTGACATCCTTTTCATCAGGAAATACTTTTTCCTTCACCAGAGTACCCCGGGCCGAAGCCAGTTTTATTCCCGCGCTGCATGCGGCTGAACTTGCCTCCATAACCGATTCCGGGATATCTTTGGGCCCCTGGAAAGCCCCGCACGTATATATCCCCTGCCTTGATGTGGCAACGGGATTAAATCCTTCCGCCTTGCTGAAATTCGTTTCAGTCAGGTCAATATCCAGCCGCCGGGCAAGTTCAATCACCTCCGGTGATATTTCAAGACCCACGGAAAGGACAATCTGGTCAAACGTTTCGGTCACAATCTCACCGTCTTCTGTGACATACCTGATTTCGAGATCATCTGAATCTCGAACAGGGTCAACCGTGTGAACGCGGCTTCTTATAAAACGCACCCCATGTTTGTCTTTTGCGTTGTCGTAGAATTTTTCAAAATCTTTTCCGTGCGTACGCATATCCATATAAAATATCGCGCAATCAAGATCGCCTCCGGCATGTTCCCTGGCGACCACGGCTTCCTTAACCGAATACATGCAGCATACGGATGAACAGTATGAATGATCACATCGGTTCAAGTCCCTCGATCCCACACATTGAAACCAGGCTATTTTTTTCGGTTCCTTCTTGTCAGACATGCGGACAAGATGCCCCATGGTAGGCCCTGTTGCTGAAAGAATTCTTTCGAATTCAATGGATGTAATCACATTCGGATGTTTCATATAGTTATAATGATCAAACCTGGAAGGATCAAACGGTTTGAAACCGGGAGCAAGAATCACAGATCCCACATTCAGTTCCATGTTTTCAGGTATTTCGGCATGGGTTTCCAGCGTGACGGCTTTCGGTCCGCACACATCCACACACTGGTAACATTCACAGCAGTAGCTGCAGTTCAGGCACCGGCCGGCCTCTGCCTGACCCGTATCTTCATCATAACCCAGCTCAACTTCCCTGAAACTGCCTTTTCGGTCCTCCAGTGCCAGCTCGGGCATTTTTGCCCTTGCTTCCTGCTTTGCATTCTTTGGAATCGGACGGTAGACCGGATCTTCCCTATCTATCGGCTCACGCCCTTCGGCCATGTCACGGCCGTCAATATATCGAATAATCGACTCCGCGGCTTCTTTACCGGCAGCGACGGCACCAATGGCTACCCATGGGCCTGTCTGAACATCACCGCCCGCGAAAACACCTTCACGTCCGGTCTCATATGTAATACTGTCAACTTCGGTGGTTCCCCACTTTGAGAATTCCATGCCCGCAATATCTTCCAGGGCGGATAGATCCGGCCTTTGTCCGATCGCGGGAATGAGCTGATCGATCTCAATATCATATTCACTGCCGGGGATCGGTACGGGCCGTCTCCTGCCGGATGAATCTTTATCACTCAGTTCCATTTTGATGCATCTCAGGCCCGTAACCTGACCGTTTTCAATCAATATTTCCTGCGGCGCTGAAAGATAGGTAATCTCAATCCCTTCTTCTTCTGCCGCGTTAATTTCCTCTTCCCACGCGGGCATTTCATTACGGGTTCGGCGGTAAACGATACTGACTTCATCCGCTCCCAGTCGAACCGCACAGCGGGCCACATCAATGGCCACATTACCGCCGCCGATGATAGCCACCTTCTTTCCGACATCTGTTTTACCGGTTAAATTGACTTCCCTCAGAAAATCGACCCCCTGACGCACCCCGTTCGCTTTTTCACCGGGAATACCAAGTTCAATCCCTTTATGCGCGCCAATGGCAATGTATACCGCTTTATTACCCTGCTTTAAAAGATCATCAATGGTCAGATCCGAACACAGCGGTGTATTGGTTTTGATCTCAACACCAAGGTTTGTAATCACTTCGATATCTTTATCGAGCACATCCCTGGGCAGGCGATGCTCCGGTATACCGACCCTCAGCATTCCGCCGGCTTTTGGAAGTGCCTCATATATAACTGATTTTACGCCCTTTCTTGCCAGATGATAGGCCGCAGAAAGACCGGCCGGCCCGGAACCGATAATGGCGACTTTTTCATCACGTTCAGGCATGCATTGAATATCAACATCCCTGGGATCACATTTATCTGCAGCCAGCCTCTTGAGGTCACGAATAGCCAGCGGCTCATCAACCTCGCATCTGCGACAGGCATCTTCACAGCCATGGGGGCAGACACGACCCAATACGCCCGGCAGCGGCAGATCTTCCATAATTATTTCGAGGGCTTCCTTATACTTACCCTGCTTGACCATCTGCACATAGCCCTGGATATTTATCCCGGCCGGGCATGCCATGCGGCATGGTGCTTTTTCTGTTTTCTGCACCACAAAAGCTCCGGGTATGGCCTGGGCGTATTTTTTATAAATGGCTTTTCTCTGGCTGAAACCCTGATCATATTCACTGGGTAGCGCCACAGGGCAGACTGTTTCACAATCCCCGCAGGATGTACATTTATCCAGATCAACAAACCGGGGCTGCTGATTGACTGTTACTGTAAAATTTCCTTCATCACCTTCAACCTTTTCAATCTCAGCATTGGTAATCAGGTTTATGTTCAGATGCCGGCCGACCTCGACCAGTTTGGGAGAGATAATTCACATGGCACAATCATTGGTGGGAAATGTCTTATCAAGCTCACTCATCACACCGCCGATGGCGGTAGATTTTTCCACCAGGTGAACAAAATATCCTGAATCTGCCAGGTCCAGAGAAGCCTGCATACCGGCGATCCCGCCTCCGACTACAAGTATCGATCCGAGGGTTTTTTCAGCCATTTAGTACTCCTTGATTTCAGTATCATAAAAACGTAAAGCTTCTAAATATTCCGTTAGCTTAAAAATCAAAATTTATTAATTTTCAAGAGACGAAATATATCTGTTTATGGCCAATTTTGTCAACTATAATTCAGCAAAATCAGTGTAATGACAGCTAAAAATATGTGACATTTTAAATGAGTTTTGATTATTTTATGAAGTTAATTTGTTCGAAGATTTATCATCAACATTTTGACTGAAAATTAAAGGATGTTAGCAGCCAATCACTAAAAACCGTTTGAAAGATTGGCCTTGCAACCAGTGGTTCCGCATGTTAATTGCCATAAATGATTTTAACACGGTTTGAAAAAATTTATAAAATATCAGGCAGATGGGAATTGGATAAGATCGATGCGGAATCAAAAACCTTCTAATATTAATATCGCGCTTGTGGGTGTGGGAGCCGGGGAAAGTCATTTATGTATCGAACTCCTTAAAAAAACCATATTCGATGTTAAAAAAGGCAATGTCACCGCCCGCATTGTTGCTGTATCAGACCCTGACCCGGAATCTCCAGGTATTATACTCGCAAAGAAAGCCGGGCTTGAAACCACTACTGATTACCGCACTCTGTATGAACCCCGGGAAAATATCCACCTCATTATCCTTTTAACTCCGAACAGTGATGTATTTGATCATATTTTAAAAACCCGCCCGGACACGATTCGTATTCTCTCTTACAGTGTTTTTGTACTTTTCTGGGAAGCGATTGGGCGGGAGGAAGCAAAATTAAGGGAACGTAACCTTGAAATTGAAACCATATTAAACGGCATTCAGGATTTCATATTGGTCATCTCCCCGGATCGTGAGATCTCATACGCAAATGATGCATTTTTAAAAAAAATGCATTACGCTAAAGGTGAAGTGATCGGTAAAAAATGTTTTGATGTCTTTCGGCATGGATCCCCCCCCTGTCTCGAAGGAGATTTTTCCTGCCCGCTCAACGAAGTGATACGTAATGAAATTCCGGCAATCCGGGAGCTTGAGCGTGTAAACCGGCGAGATGAACGTCGATTCTTTGAAGTTACGGTCTTCCCCCTCTGGGAAACGGACGGTAAGATTCATAAATTTATTGAAATCAGCCGGGATATTACAGAACGTAAAAAAGAGGAAGAGGAAACCACAAGACGCCTGGAACTGATGGTAGAAAAGCGCACACGAGAATTGAAAGAAACACATGACAAGCTGATCCACCAGGACAAAATGGCGTCTCTCGGAAAACTGTCTGCTTCCATGGTCCATGAAATCAATAACCCGATTGCCGGAATACTGAATATGATCCTGCTGATCAATCGGATTGTTGAAGAAGGGAAAATTACTGGTGATGAACTCAAAGAATTTACAAAATATCTCAATCTGATGGAAACCGAAACACGCCGGGTCAGCCGAATTGTTTCTAATCTGCTCTCCTTTTCCAGGCAGGCTCGAATTGAGCTCAAACCCCTGGATATTAACACGATTATTGAAAAAACATTGCTGCTGAACTCAAATCTACTTAAAATTAATAATATAAATGTAAAAAAAGAGTTTGATTCAAACCTCCCTGAAATTATTGGATCTGAGGACCAGCTGCAGCAGGTTTTCATGAACATCATATCCAATAGTGCTGAAGCAATGGAAACACAGGAAAACGGCGTACTATCCATCCAGACAATGCAACCCATAAAAAACCGTATCATATCAGTCATATTTAAGGATACCGGAGTCGGTATCTCCAAGAAAAATATACACCGGCTTTTCGAACCTTTCTATACAACCAAAAGAAAAGGGAAAGGTGTCGGGTTAGGATTGTCGGTGGCCTACGGTATTGTTCAAGAACATGGCGGCGTCATTCAGGTGGAATCACAGGAAAACAATGGAAGCACATTCACTATTGAACTCCCTATAAAAAAGTTATCAGAAGATCAATATGATTCTGGAGGAGCTAATGACCGGCACTAAAATCCTGATTGTTGATGATGAATTGATCATGAGGGAATCCCTTTCGGCCTGGCTTGCGAGGGATGGGCATGCTGTAACTACCGCGCAAAACGGTGAAGAAGCGTTAGAGAAGATCAAACAGACCCGCTTTGATATTTTCCTGGTCGATATTAAAATGGAAGGGATGAGCGGGCTTGATGTATTAAAACACATTAAGGAAGATGATCCGGAACCCGCGGTTGTGATGATCACAGCCTTTGGATCTGTTCCCACTGCGATCGAAGCCATGAAAAACGGCGCCTATGATTATCTTCTTAAACCGTTTGATCCGGCTGAACTGGGTGTGCTGATTGAAAAAATAATTGCACATCAGGCACAGGCACGTGAAAATCTTTTTCTGAAAGAACAGATCAAAGAAACCATTCGTTTTGAAAGCATGATCGGTCAATCCAATCCCATGCAGAACGTTTTTGCCCTGATTATGGATGTCGCGCCTACCGATTCAACAGTGCTGATAACCGGTGAAACCGGTACCGGCAAAGGTTTAGCGGCAAAAGCGATCCACACTAACAGTCCCCGTTGTGACGGCCCGTTTGTCATTGTAAATTGCGGTGCCATTCCGGAACACCTTATGGAAAGCGAGCTATTCGGACATCAGAAAGGAGCTTTCACAGATGCAAAAGAAACTAAAAAAGGCCGCCTCGAACTTGCACATGGCGGCACACTTTTCCTGGATGAAATCGGAGAAATCAGCATGCGAATGCAGATCGATCTATTGAGAGTTCTTGAAGATCGTATATTTTACAGGGTCGGAGGGACACAGCCGATTGAAGCTGATTTTCGCGTCATCACAGCCACCAACCGGGATCTAAGTGACGCCATAAAAAAGGAAGCGTTTCGCGAAGATCTGTATTATCGTCTGAATGTCATCGAAATCCAAATGCCGACACTTAGAGAACGCAAAGAAGATATTCCGCTTCTGGCCAAACATTTCCTTCATCGTTTTAGTCAGGACATAAACAAATCCATCGATCAAATCGACCGTGGTGCCATGGATGAAATGATGCTGTACGAATGGCCCGGGAATGTCAGGGAACTTGAAAATGCGATCGAACGCGCCGTGGTTGTCGGGAAAAGTCGAAACGTCCTCCCTGAAGATCTGCCATTTTACTGTAAAGTTGATCCGGATATTCCATTGAGTAACTCTTTAAAGGAAATTGAAAAGAATCATATTTCCCGGATACTCAAAGAAAATGATTGGAATATCGCCAAAAGCTCTAAAATCCTGGATATCGACCGATCCACACTATACAGTAAAATCAAAAAATATAACATCCTGAAATCAAATTGACTGCTTTACCGGAACATAGCATTATTATTTCACCCATCGGAAGTTATGAACCCGAATTTTTAAAAGAAATTGCCGAGTCAATCAAACAGATCTACGGGCTTCATACTGAAGTGACTGCAATATTAAAAAATATTAATTTTGCGATGAATAAAGATCGCAACCAGTATCACTCCACTTTAATTCTTGAAAAACTCGCGGAAAGAGTATCATCACATACATCCAAAGTCCTCGCGATAACGGATGTGGACCTGTTCATTCCCATACTCACATATGTTTATGGAGAAGCGCAGCTGGGCGGGATTTCATGTATTATTTCAACGTTCAGACTCAATATGGAAACACAGCATGCAGCGTCAAACCGAGTCATCAGTTCCAGAATAGTTAAAGAAGCGATCCATGAACTGGGTCATACCTTTAAACTTCGTCATTGCCCTGAAAAAACCTGCATTATGCATTATTGCCGCAGCATAAACGATGTGGACAGAAAATCAGAGCAAATGTGCCGGCACTGCAGAATTCTCCTTAAAGATGAACTAAAAAGACGGGGCGCAAAAGTACCCAAATAGCATCACATTCTACATGGTATTCACAACATCACATAAAAAAAACCACACGGGATAAAAAATATTTTCATTCAAGTTTTGCTTTTTTCCGTATTTTTTATCCAAAAAAATGTGCTTCACCAAAAATTTTAAGCGTTTTTTCAAATGAAACACAATATTGATTCATGTAAAAAAATCGTTAACATAATAATTTATTAATTATCGACTTGATTTTTTAAAGTATCATCATTATATTTTGAGTTAGCCACCATTCTTTTTTTCTTTTTCAGCATGAGGTGGGGTGGCTAGGCCCGGTCGCCCGGCCGGGCCGATTTTTTTTCCCACCTTGAAAACCATCCTGAATGTATTTATTCATTCGAATCGATCACCGAATGAATCAAAATGTAATTAATGTTTTATCCTTCAAAAAGTCGGCAGCATGACGTGTCTAATGATTCTGTACATCTACTGCAGACGTATGCGTTTTCTTCAGGTATGAAGAAAAAGTTTCGTCAGTTTGTTCCAGTTGAGTTGAGGCATGTTCCCAAACAAATCACCGGCCAATTGACCGCCATCAGCTGCCAGAGGAACGGCTTCCTCAATCGCCTGATACAGATGATCCACTTCTTTTTTAAGGAAATTTTCAGTTTCGTCCGCGATCATCAGTTTTTTCAAATCGTTTCGAAGACTTTTAGAATGAACCCGGAGCACCCATCCCTCTGAATACGGATCCATTGCAGGCAAACCGCTGTCCATTTCCACCAGCCTGGGATTAACATCGGTGACGACTCCGCTTATGGGTGATAAAATCTCTGCCTGGTTTTTCCTTCGGTTAAAAACAATACCGGCCCGATTCTGTTGAATGGTTTTTCCCATCAGGGGTATTTTTATACTATCCGGCGGACCCAGAACACGCAGTGCAAAATCATCAATGCCTATCCTTACCATTGATCCCGATTCTAACTTTGCCCATGTATGTCCATAATGAAGGTAATAACCCTGGGGAACTTTAAATCCTTCTATATCGATGACTTCAACAGGTTCGACAACGGCATGCACAGCATATTGATCGTAGAAGAACTGATCAAATTCACAATTACCGCAATTGTACTCATTTGTGCAGGTTCTGAATTCAATCCGTTTTTTCATGTGATGGATGCATGGCTGCTGTGTCGGGGGAAGCCCGTGTAATTTTTCTTTCCAGGATACTATTTCCCCCTTTTTTCCCTTTAAAATATTACCCTCCTGCTTTTGTTTTCTATTTTTTTCGACCGTTCGCTGCAGCATCCTGTCAAACCGGCACTCCGAACAGAGATAATCTGCCTGGCAGTATCTCTTCCTTACAATACCTGCCTGCATCCAGATACATTCTCTATTTTCAGGGGAAGATCGATTCGGCGTATGTATCGAATCCATTTTACATTTCCTTTATGTATAATACCTTACTATCCTGTTCTCAGAAAGGTTTTTGTCAGGTTATTCCAGCCTAAATCCGGTATATTCCCATATATATCTTCGGCCAGATAGCCGCCGTCTGCTGCCAGCGGGCCGGCAACATTTTCGATCATGCTTTCCAGTGTACCGACTTCATCGCTGATCCACTCAAGCCCGGATGTGTCATCCAAAAGTTCTTTTACGGTACGTTTGATATTTGGTGTGCGTACCGTAAAAAGCCAGCCTTCACCATATGGTTCTCTGGATGCAATCTCCGGATTCTCTATGACCTTTGGATTGACTTCAGTAATTACACCATTAACAGGTGAAAGAACATCAGCCAGATTATCTTTTCTCTTCAAACCCCATCCAATAGACCCCTGATCCAATTCCTTCCCCATTAACGGAAGATCAAATGCATCCGTTTTTCCAAGGAGTTTCTGGGAAAAATCATCCAAACCGATTCGTATATTCCCTCCGCTTTCAATTTTTGCCCAGGTATGTCCAAGGTGATAGTAATAACCCATGGAAACATTAAACCCTTTTACTGACTGTAACTCACTGGGGCTGCTCCCTGTTTTTGGAGTCATATAGTCCTCAAAGTATTGATCAAAATCACAGGTTGAACACTGATAATCATACGCGCATAATCTTCTGGCAATGCGATTTGTAAGGCTGTGCCTGCATATCCTTTCAATATCAGGCTGCCTTCGCATGACATTCTGCCAGCTGATCTGTTTTCCTTTCTCAACCTGTTTCTGCATACCATGATCGTATTTACAAGTGACACAGTCATAAAAATTATT
>JAUVGT010000335.1 GCA_030593645.1 Deltaproteobacteria bacterium | reverse complement strand
TCTAAAATTTTCAGAGATGCTGCCAAGCATTGCTTGAACAAGATTTAAAACCTGAATGTTCTCATCTATATTAGTCATAATCATAATCTTAAGGTTTCCATAATGGAGATGTAGGTACTACACTTGGTTTAGAAGTACCTTTAATAATAAACACATTTGTTGGTTGATCAATGAACCCTGCACTAGGATTATTGTTAAATCCTGTTATCTTATCGTGTTTTACTACAACGTGCCCTTGTTTGGTTTGGCCCAAGACTTTGGCTTTACCAGAATGAAGTGCATCTAAAACAGATTGGGCATCATCAGTACTATTCAAATAACCACCCCTACCACGTTGAATCCAATTTTTATGTCCCTTAATATGTCGTAATTGCTTTTGTGAAATTTTACTTCCAATGTTACCAATTACATTCTTTGGGGCTCCAGTTTTAGTCTTTGTCCCAAATCCAGTCTTAGATCCATAGGGCCGTATCTGCTTATAAAAATCAGCCCTACCAAGAGGAGTCTCTCCCGCCGCTTTCGCTTGTGTTTTATAATTCTTGTAAGCACGGATATCAGCATATTCGTTTTTATCAATTAGACGACCTGATTTACTTTCCCTTGTTAAGTTTCTTCCCTTTGGATTTAGAGATTGCTTAGCTGATTTATATCTCATCAACCAACCAGTCAACAACATTGATGTTGCTCTTTCTAATTCACCCGCAAAAGCCATATCTTCTGCAAGTATCTCAGTAATCTCTACAAAATTCAATTTCTCAATATCCACACCCAGATCAGACCTTTTCGCTAAATGAGCTCTCATTGCACCTTGAAGATACGGACCAAAACCAAAATTTTTAGGTTCCCACATACTTTTCTTCGGCTTCCCTAAATTATGTACCTCCCATTCAGCGACCTGATAATCTACAAAATTTTCCTCCCATCTTGAATAGGTTTCACTAAGCTTAACTTCATATCCCAATAGATCAATATAAATCGTCGGATTACTGTATGCATAAAGATATCGATGCAGCGAAGGCGGCGTATTACTTTCGCCAAGGTAAGAATCCTGAGTAATAAACCGAGCCGTATCCGGATCATAATAACGGCTGCCAAAGGTGCACTCCACGGTCAGCAAATTAGGTTTGGTTTATTCGTTACACGGTTGCTTGTATCGTTTCAAAATAAACGTCTTGATGTACTACGACACCGAAATTGGGACGAGTTTCTGGTATTGCCTGAATTGTCAAAGAACGATTGGGCTCTAAAATCTATGCAAACTCTATTATCATAGGTCGCCTATAGTTGTCGAGGGATTATGCGTATGATCTATATGATCATAGCTTGCATGTCGTAGGGAATCATTAATAATAGAAATTTTAAAACCTGAAAATCGATAGGGTGTAATTAAAAGTGTTGTAAAAGGATTAAATCCATTTTTTCTGGATACCGGATCGGAGTCCGGTATGACGTGTAGCTTATAGTTATTCCGGGCTTGACTCGGAATCCACTGTTTCAGTTGTTATTTTTTTTACCCATCACTTTTAATTACACCCAAATCGATATTTGCATTTTACTCATTAAGATACATATGATAAACAATAATTTCTGCATCTATCGCGATCAAAAACGATATGATAACGATATGTAATTAATTTAAATCTATATAGACGATTTCGTAAAAAGTCCAACTTCTGCGTTGTGCTGCATTTCGCAATCATTCAACTCCTCTGTTAAATAAAAAGACAGATTTAACAGGGCGGGTCCTATAAGTACGCTTCATGATTACGAAATTTGCACGCCTTGAATTTGAACTTTTTACGAAACCGTCTCATTCGGACTTTTTACGAGACCATCATATAAAGTCATGAAAAATACCCGCTTATATCAACATCCCCGTTCATTTGTTAAACGTTTATCCATTAATGTTCCTGCCAAAAATGCATTTGCCTGGCACGGCCGTCCGGGCGCCCTGGAACGTCTCACCCCTCCGTGGTCCCCCCTGCAGGTGATTAGAAGCAGTGGGAATATTAAACCATTCGCCAGGGTACTCATAAAAATGCCGCTTACACCATTGCCCTTTAGAGTAAACTGGGAGGCAGAACATACAGATTATGAAGAAAACAGAATGTTCCGGGATCGCCAGATAAAGGGCCCATTTGCTTTCTGGGAACATACCCATCGTTTCATCCCTGATGGACCAGACCGCTGTTTTTTGGAAGACCAGGTTAAATTTGCATTGCCCTTGCATCCGGTCAGTACTTTTTGTTTTGCGCCAATGATAAAAAATGAACTGGAACGAATCTTTACCTATCGGCATTCAACGACGGCTGCCGATCTAAAAGATCACAGTCAATGCCTGAATGGTTCACGATTAACCATTTTAGTATCCGGTGCCAGCGGCGTAATCGGATCGGCACTGATTCCGTTTTTGACCACAGGCGGCCATCGGGTCATCCGCCTGGTCAGACGTGAGCCGGATCCGTCATCGGATGAACGCTACTGGAATCCGGCTGCCGGAAAACTCGACCTGAAAAATACCGATAGGATTGACGCTGTTATCCACCTTTCCGGAGAAAATATCGGGGAGGGCCGCTGGACTCCGGTAAAAAAAAAGAGCATCATCGACAGCAGAAATAAAAGCACGGCCCTGCTTGCGGACACCCTCTCCCGACTCGATACTGCCCCAAAAGTGTTTGTATGCGCGTCCGCCATCGGTTTTTATGGAGACCGCGGCAGCGAGGAAATCACGGAAGACGATACCTGCGGTGGGGATTTTATTTCCGGTGTCTGCAGCGCCTGGGAAAAATCCTCCGCTCCCGCCCGCCATGGTGGAATCCGCACTGTTTTTCTAAGAATTGGTGTGGTACTAAGCCCCAGGGGCGGGGCCCTGCGGCGGCTGCTCCTTCCTTTCAAACTCGGTCTGGGCGCAAAAATCGGCTCGGGCCAACAATATATGAGCTGGATTGGAATCGACGATGTGATCGGTTCAATATATCACACCATCCATAATGAACAACTGTACGGGCCGGTCAATGTGACCGCCCCCAACCCGGTCACCAATTCTGAATTTACGAAAACACTGGGCCGTGTACTGAGACGGCCGTCGTTTTTTAAAATTCCTGAAGGCGTGATCAAATTGAAATTCGGGGAAATGGGCAAAGAGATTCTTCTTTCAAGCACGCGTGTACGGCCGGATAAACTTCTTAAATCCGGATATGAATTCAGGCATCCAAAGTTAAAAGGAGTACTTGAGCATCTATTGGGAAAGGTTAAGTAAAGATAGGCTTGCATTATCATCCAAAAGGACTTAACATTTCATTATGCCGGAATCCTTAAACCATCACCATCATCACCATTCATTTTTTTCCCGGTTTGTTCCTTTTCTGGAATGGATCAGGGATTATCGAGCATCGTTTATCCGCCCGGACCTGATCGCGGGATTAACCGTGGCGGTGGTGCTGATCCCCCAGGCAATGGCCTATGCCATGCTTGCCGGGCTGCCCCCGTATTACGGACTTTATGCCGCCACACTCACGCCCTTTATCGGCGCGTTCTGGGGCAGTTTGCGCCAGCTGGCCACGGGTCCGATTGCCATCATGAGCCTGCTTGTGTTTACTACACTTTCCCCTATCGCGGAACCGGGAAGTACAGAATTTATTGAGCTGGCATTTCTGCTTTCGTTTATGGTGGGGATCATTTATATGGGGATCGGTTTATTCCGCCTGGGAGAACTCATGTCTTTTGTCTCTCACTCGGCAATCAAGGGTTTCACATCCGCGGCCGCCCTGATCATCATCGCTACCCAGCTGGTTCCCCTACTGGGTTTAGACGCTTCCCACCACGAGTACATTTTTTCAATGCTTCTCGAACTTATAAGGGGCCTGCCATCCCTGCATATCCCCACGTTTCTTGTGGGATTGGGATCTTTTGCCATTATCTATGGAATAAAAAAATACAGACCCAACTTTCCCGCAGGACTTGTCGCGCTGATCCTGGCATCGCTTACCGTTATCCTGTTTCGACTCAGTGAAAAAGGTGTGGCCATTGTGGGAACACCGCCAAAAGGATTGCCCGTTTTTCATGTTCCAATAATGGATTTTGAAATTATCAGCTCCCTGATTGGCCCGGCAGTGGTTATCGCCCTGGTAAGCTTCGCGGAAACCTATTCAGTCGGGAAGACAATCTCCGCGCAAACCAAACAAAGAGTGGATGTGGACCAGGAGTTTGTGGGTCAGGGGCTGGCCAACCTGGTCGGTTCTTTTTTCCAGTGTTACCCGGTAAGCGGTTCATTCTCAAGAACAGCGATAAACTACGCGGTCGGTGCAAAAACAGCCATGTCGAGCACGGTGACCAGCCTGATCATGGTGTTTGCTCTTTTATTCCTGACACCTTTACTGGGATATATTCCACGGACAGCGCTTGCCGCTCTTGTCATCAGCGCGGTACTGATCCTGTTTCACCCAAAAGAAGTTTTCGTTTTATGGAAAATTAATCGTCACGACGGCATTGTTGGATTGACTGTTTTTATCCTCGCGCTTTTAACAAAACCGGATTACGCGCTTTTGATCGGCGTCATGATTTCCCTGATGCTGTTTTTATGGAAGACCATGCATCCACGAATCGTACGTGTGACAAAAGACCCGGTACTGAATATGTTTCTCAACGCGGACACTCACCACAAGCCGATCTGCCCGCAAATCATCCACCTTCGTTCCGACAATATTATTTATTTTGCCAATGCGGATTATACCGTTGAGCATATACTTGAAATCCTGGATGACCTCGACACATCGGCAAAATTTTTACTCCTGGATTTTCAGGGCGTGGGGTTTATCGATATCACCGGTGTTGACGAGCTGTCTTCACTTTATGATGAACTTAGAGGCCGGGGTATGGAACTCGCGTTGATGAGTGTTCATCTCCCGGTACTCGAAGTATTGGAAAGTTCGAGTTTTATTAAAACCCTGAAACCCGGGCACCTTATTGAAAATCGAGGTGACGCCATCAAGGTCCTGTTTAATAAAATTGATCATGATTACTGTAAAAATATCTGCCCGTATGAGCTGTATTTTGAATGTTCAAGTGTTAAGTGAAATATTCAAATGGTTTAAACTTCCGGTATGGAAAAACTGTCAATGAAAAATTGTAATTGATCTTTCTGATCGGAACTTAAATCCTTAAACTGTAGACCACGACGCTTAACTGGACCGTGCCCGTTTTCCATGTTATCAGACAATCTTGAATCTGAAACGGTTTGACAGGCCATCTTGTCGATAATAAGACTCCCGCCTTCGATACCAATCGCCAATTCATTAAAATCTTCTAACGCGCCTTCTTTTTCACGATACTGGAAAGAGAGCCCTCCCCTGCTGATGTCAATAATTTTAAAATGCTCCGCCGAATCAGAATGGGGTATGGTAATAATACCTTCCCTGACTTTATAACGTTTGTATTTCCGGCGTTCGAATACCTCTTTCAGCTTGAGGGATAACTCGATAAAGCTGAATGGTTTTTGAAGAAAACCCTCTGCACCCGCTTTTAAAATTTCCT
>JAUVGT010000173.1 GCA_030593645.1 Deltaproteobacteria bacterium | reverse complement strand
ATAGTGTGAATATTCAGCCGGGCGAATTTTATTTTCATGTTTATTTAAATTGATGATCCCGTAAAAAGTCCGGATTCATATTATTTATCTGTTTCATCAGGCTGATCAGGTGATCCGATTTTATCCCTCATCTGTGTGTCCGCCATGATATTTTTCATTTTATAATAGTCCATAATCCCCAGGTTGCCTTTTCTGAAAGCATCTGCCATTGCGAGGGGTACCTCTGCTTCGGCTTCCACAACTTTTGCCCTCATCTCCTGAACCCTGGCTTTCATTTCCTGCTCCACCGCGATTGCCATGGCCCTTCGCTCTTCTGCTTTGGCCTGGGCGATTTTCTTATCCGCTTCGGCACGATCTGTTTCAAGTTCGGCCCCGATATTCTTCCCCACATCAACATCCGCGATATCAATGGATAGAATTTCATACGCGGTGCCGGAATCGAGTCCTTTTTCAAGAACTCTTTTTGAGATGAGATCGGGATTTTCAAGTACGCTTTTATGGCTATCCGCTGAACCGATGGTTGTGACGATACCTTCACCAACTCTTGCCAGGATAGTTTCTTCACCCGCGCCGCCGACGAGCCTGTCTATGTTCGCCCGAACGGTAACCCTTGAAAGGGCCTTTAACTGGATACCGTCTTTTGCCATCGCGGCCACAAGCGGTGTTTCAATTACTTTGGGATTAACACTCATTTGTACCGCTTCAAGTACATTCCTTCCAGCGAGGTCGATGGCGGCAGCCCGGTTAAAGATCAGTTCGATATTGGCCTTGTCAGCCGCGATCAGTGCCTGGATGACCCGCATTACATCACCGCCCGCAAGGAAGTGCGATTCCAGATCGTTGGTGGTGATTTTAATCCCGGCTTTAACGGCCATGATTTTGGCGGTTACAATGAGTTTTGGCGGTACTTTTCTGAACCGCATGAAAACGATATTAAAAAGTCCCACACGTGCGCCTGAGACCAGGGCCTGAATCCAAAGTGATACCGCAGATCCGACAAAATAAAAAAGTACAATAATCATTACAACTATGACAATAAGAAAAATAGTTTCTTTCATGTTAAGCCTCCTTGTTGATACTATTCCTTTTTCCTGACAATAATTTGGTTTCCGGTGACTGTGATAACAATTACTTCAGATTCTTGTTCAATATACTCGCCGCGGCTCACAACATCAACCCTTTTACCGTCGATTACGGCGATTCCCGAAGGACGGAGGTTTGAAACGGTTTTGCCTTTGCGACCGATAAATTGTTCAAGTTTGCTTGATTGTGAAGTCACACCTTCTTCTTTTAATAATCTTTTTCGAAGTGTTACAGGTGATTTGGCCAGTAGTTTCAAGCCAACGATTACGAGGATCGGTATGATAACGATATCCGCCGCGACGAAAAGCATTCCCGCAGTGGTCGATATATTAGAAAACGCGATGTATAGAGAATAACCGAATACACCTGCCGCAAGAACTGACAGGATACCGCCCGAAGGGAGTATAATTTCAGCGATAATTACAATTACTCCAATAAGCTGAAGTATGATGGGTAATGATATATTATTTTCCATTTTTTATTCGCTCTTTGCGACTATGATCCTGTTTCCATTTATTTCGATGACTTTTATCGACGTACCTTTTTCAATAAATTCACCTTCCGCGATGACGTCAATGATTTCTGTTTTAATTTTCATTTTTCCTGAAGGCCGGAGAAAAGTCATGGCAGTACCACTATCACCGATTGTAACAAAACCGGTTTCAGAGGAATCCGCATGCGCTTTTTCAAGTGTGGTATCAAGATATGGGCCTTCAATAACAAGAGAGATCTTTGGTAGGATAAAGCGGATTACAAGAAGAGATAGAACAAATGCCGCCAGGGCGGCCCCGAATACCTGGATGGAGTTGTTTATTAAAAGCTCTTTTTCCCATGGGAATGAAGGATCCGGGATCACAAAATCCTGAAAGCCGAGTATCATCCCGATAGATATACAAATCAGTCCGGAAAAACCGGCCACTCCGAACCCGGGCGTAACAAAAAGTTCAAACCCGAGAAGTAAGATACCTGTGACAATCAAAAGCAGTTCAGTATAATCGGCAAGCCCCACAAAATATTGATTCAAAAAAACAAGAGCCAGGCAGGTGATGCCGATGATTCCCGGTACACCAAAACCAGGGGATTTAATTTCCGTATACAGGGCGGCAAGTCCGATCATCATTAATATTCCGGCGATTCCATTAATAAAACCCACGAAAGATTCGGACCAGGATTCCTCGATTGTTACCAACTCCCTGTTCGCAATATCCATTGCTTTGAGCATCTCATCAATATTGCGGACACTCATTTTTGAAAAACCGAGGTTGAGCGCTTCGGTATCGTCCATGGTAAGGAGTTCACCTTTAGCGACAATGACTTTTTTCGATTGGACACGGGCCTTTTCTTTTTTAGTGAGGTTGTCAAAGTCCTTCAAGTCCATGTATTGTATTTTTCCATCAATTTTAACTTCATAAATTTCCATCTCAGCGGTAACCATGGATTCCGCTAAAGCTTCAGGATACCCGTTTCGTTTTGCCAGGGTCCGGAATTTTGCTCTTAGCGGAGACTGAACCTTTTCTCCGAGTGCTTTGGCACCTTCCGTGGTAGAATAACTGATCGGCGCACAGTCTCCAATGGTGGTGTTGTTTTCCATGACGAGCTTATTACAGGACAGGGCGATGAGTGAACCGGCTGACAGGGCTTCTTTTTCCACATAAGCGATTGTTTCTGCATTTACCACATCTAGAATCGTGTTTATTATTTCAAAAGTCGAATCGATACGGCCGCCGAATGTATCTATCTTAATAATTACTGTTGTACCTTTTGTATCCGGTATATCGCGAAAAGCACGTTTCAAATAAGCTGCCATCCCCGGGTCTATTTCTCCTACAATCGGTATGATATATACTTTCCCTTCTGAAGATCCGCTCAATGAAACGCTGCCGGACATGAAAAAAATAATTATTAGTATGAGGGAAAAAAAAATCCATTTATTTATTTTATTATTCACTAATCGCCTCATGATACATATCGAGATTCTTTATTAAAATTATGGAAGGGAACAATATATTCACTTGAAAAATAGAACTGTTTTTTCAGTAAAATTACTATTTTAATGATCGGCTGTCAAGTGAAAAGGGTGTGGATGGGTGAACGATGAATTCATATTAAATGGATCACGCGAAGGCAATTTTAACGGAATGATATTATACTTTAAAAGCACCTGTCGTACACTATGCCGGGATATCGATGGGATAAATAATGGGCGGTGATCTATAAAAAAAGTTATAAAATACAGGTAGATGTAATTAAACTTCTGATGGTCTCGTAAAAAGTCCGAATGAGACGATTTCGTAAAAAGTTCAAATTCAAGGCATGCAGATTTCGTAATCATGAAGCGTACTTATCGGACCCGCCCTGTTAAATTTGTCTTTTTATTTAACAGGGGAGTTGAATGATTGCGAAATGCAGCACAACGCAGAAGTTGGTCCGCCTACGGCGGATTACGAAACCGTCAACTTTAAAATCATTAGTGATCGCCGTTCGAATAGCATCTGCTGAAGTCTATGGATTGACGATGTTTTTCCGTTCACTCTACCGACTCAATAAATCGATTTTATCTGGAATCTTCGTTTCTTTGCCTTTTTATTTGACACACATGGTTTGTTTTTCTATATTTCCATTTTAATTCAGAATACTAAATTCGAATAAGATGTGTTTTTGAAATAGGTTCGTATTATTTATCACCACCAAAAGAGGCAACTATGATGAAGAAAAATGAGCTGAAAGTATCGGAACTCAGATATTTTTGTGATCCCAAAATTTTTAAATTTAAAAATACTTCCGAACTCGAACCGCTGGATGAAGTTATTGGACAGGAACGAGCAGGCCAGGCAATTGAATTTGGATTGAACATGAAGAGTCCCGGGTACAATATTTTTGTTACCGGCATGGAAGGAACAGGGAAATCGACTATCATCCGGGATATTGTAAATGAATACGCGGGGAAAAATCCTGTGCCGTTCGACTGGTGCATGGTAAACAATTTTAAAGATGAATTCCGTCCGAAGGCGATTCGTGTACCATCGGGAAAAGCGATATACTTTGCAAAAGCTATGGGTAAATTCATAGAGGACATGATCCAAGAATTACCGGATGTTTTTGAAAGCGAAACATATATTGAGCGTATAAACAGGGTCAGAAAGAAGTATTCAGAGAAGCAAAAAGAAATTTATGAAAAAACGGAAGAATCCGCGAGAAAAAAGAATATACAGATCAATCGAACCAAGGTGGGATTCCAGGCCATTCCGATAATTAATGAAAAACCGGTTACGCCAGATGAGTTCCGGAAATTACCGAAAAAAGAACAGGATAAAATTAACAAAGATATTGGCATCATACAGGAAGAAGTAGAAAATTCCATACGTGAGATAAATAAAATCAACATGGCCCTTCATGCGGATATTGAGAAAATGATGGATGAAGTCACTTTATTTGTCGTGAAGGGGCGGCTCGATATTATAAAGGGGCAGTACAGTGAATGTCCGGATATTATAGAGTTCCTGGATGATATCCGGACCGATATTGTTGAAAATGTTAATATTTTCATAGCATCCGAAGGTAACAGTAAAGAAGAGGATTTTCTTTCAAGATTCAATAAATCTCCGATGGACAAATATAAGGTCAACGTACTCGTGGACCGGAGATTTGATAAAGGTGCTCCTGTGATCTTTGAGACAAATCCCACGTACCAAAATGTCTTCGGACAGATAGAAAAAAGAGCATATATGGGGACTGTAACCACGGATTTTTCCCTGGTGCAGGCGGGTTCACTTCTTCGGGCAAACGGCGGTTATTTGATAATGGAAGTGGAATCGGTTCTTATGCACAGCTTCGTCTGGGAAGCACTTAAAAGAGCCCTTCAAAATAAACTGCTGGCCATTGAAGATATCGCAATGGAAGCCGGTTACGGGACTTCTTCACTTCGACCCGAACCGATTCCACTCGATGTGAAAGTAATACTGCTTGGTAATTATGAGCCCTTCAGGCTCCTCCAGGATTATGATTCCAAATTTAACAAAATATTCAAAGTCAGGGCTGATTTTGATAATGAAGTAGAGCGTAACGACAAATCGACCCAGAAGTACGCGAAATTTGTGGCCAGGGCCTGTAAGGAGGAAAAGCTGCTTCCATTTACTCCTGAAGGTGTTGCTGCAATAGTAGAATTTGGAGAAAAAAATATTGCGGACAAAAACAAGCTCTCACTTCGGTTCGGGACTATTATGGGCATAATAAAAGAAGCCGACTACTGGGCGCGCAGTGATAAATCCGAAGTGATTACTGCTGAATTCGTAAGGAAGGCCTATACCGAGCACAGGTTTCGATATAATCTTTATGAAGAGAAGATGCATGAATCCTATATTGATAACACAATTATGATCGATGTAAAAGATGAAGTAGTCGGGCAGGTAAATGCCCTTGCAGTGTACCAGCTCGGTGACATCTCATTTGGCAGACCGTCACGTATTACGGCAGAGACTTACATGGGGAAAAAAGGAATAATCAATATTGAACGTGAGTCGAATTTAAGCGGGAACACCCATAATAAAGGCGTTTACATCCTTTCAGGGTACATGGGAAGAACTTTTGCGCAAAAGTACCCGTTGAGCCTGACAATCAGCATTACATTTGAGCAGAGTTACGGCGGTATAGACGGTGATAGCGCTTCTTCCACAGAGCTTTATGCCATTTTATCGAGCCTTTCAGAAGTTCCAATTAACCAGGGTATTGCCATCACAGGTTCTGTAAACCAAAAAGGGCAGGTCCAGGCGATTGGCGGTGTGAATCAGAAAATCGAAGGTTTTTTTGATGTTTGCCTGTCAAAAGGACTAACCGGTAAGCAGGGCGTGATGATTCCACAGTCAAATGTAAAGAATCTTATGCTGAAGCGTGAGGTTATTGATGCTGTAAAAGAAGGAAAATTCCATGTTTACCAGGTTTCAACGATTGAAGAAGGTATAGAAATTCTGACAGGGCATGCAGCCGGCAAACCCGATAAAGACGGTATCTATCCTGATGACAGTGTATATGGCAGAGTTCAGCAGAAACTTAAAAAGTATTTAGAACGAGCATTTGCAATCAAGAAGGAATTTGAAGATAACAATAATGCAGTGTAGAAGTAGTTTCAAAGCCTTCAATCAGGGAGCCGGGTCAACTTCTACCTGATTTTTACTTTCCAGACTCCATTCCCACGAATTTTCATCATAGCGGAGAAGGTAAACAGCATGATCACTGCCCAGTATTTTAAAGCTCCTGTATCCTGGTGAAAGGCTTCGATCAAGGATTTTCAGGACTTTTACACGGTTGCTGCCAACTGTAAACCGTCTGGGTGTTTCTTCGCCACGATACCCTGAGTAGCATTCAATATTGATTTTCATGATTCCATAAGGTGTGTTTGATGAAATGATATTTTTATTCAGATTTGGTGAAACTTTCCGAGGTTCCATCTAAACGGTTCATCATATCATCAAAACGAACTTCAAGATCAGCAAGCTGTTTAGTGTATTCACTTTCTTTCAGTTCGCCTGATTGAAATAACCGTTCTATGGCATCCAATTCGTTATTATACCAGCGATAAGGGTCAAAGTTGTAGGTCATGGACAGTGCGTTCCTTATATATAAACAATGATTTGATTGATATACCATTATATCTGAAATCGGTTTATGTGTAAAGAGGGGTACTGATAAAGAGTCCTTTCATATAAAAAAGATTGATTTGAAGTCACTTCCACACCATAGGTAAAAGGGTGGTTACCTGACTAACTGAACACTATTATGTGCACTTTCAACCTGGATATCCACTTGACACCCATGTTCGATTTTAACTATATTCAAAGAATTATAAGTATTAAATACCGCACTGGAAATTGCTTACAACGGATTTTAAATTATTTTGCTGATTATACTAATATTTGAAAAGAAAGGATAAATTCGTGAAAAAACTAAATCTCGGAATGGGTCATCGAATTCTATTTATTATACTTATCGCGGGTCTTTCCACCTTATTTGTAACATGCAAGGAAAGCCACCACCCTGAAGGTGTTTATGCTGAATTTGATACTGTAAAGGGTAAAATACTAATTAAACTCCACTATGAAAAAGTGCCTATAACTGTTGCGAACTTTGTGGGCCTGGCTGAAGGGACGAAGGACTCCAATAAGGGAAAAGGAAAAAAGTTTTATGATGGTTTGATATTTCATCGTGTGCTCAAGGATTTCATGATCCAGGGCGGTGATCCAATGGGAACCGGCCGCGGGGGACCTGGATATCAGTTTCCGGATGAGTTTGACAAATCACTTTTGCATGACGGGCCAGGTGTATTGTCAATGGCAAATTCGGGCCCGGCCACAAACGGGAGTCAGTTTTTTATTACACATAAAGAAACACCATGGCTTAATGGAAAACACACGGTTTTTGGAAAAGTGATAGAGGGTCAGGATATTGTCAACCAGATAGAACAAGGTGATAAAATCAATCATGTGAAAATTTTGAGAATCGGGAAAAAAGCAAAAGCCTTTAAAGCAGATCAGAAAGATTTTAATCAATTACTGGCATCAGCTGAAAAACGAAAGGAAGAAAAACAAAAGATGGAGCGAGAAAATACTGAGGCTCTGATTAATAAGAAATGGCCGGGTGTGATCAAAACAGCTTCCGGACTTCAATATCTTGTGATTCAAAAAGGGACAGGGAGTCAGCCGCAAAAAGGCGCAACTGTAACCGCTCATTATACAGGGTCATTTTTAGATGGAAATAAATTCGACAGCTCTGTTGATCGCGGACAACCGATCCAGTTCACTGTGGGTGTGGGTAAGGTCATCAGGGGGTGGGACGAAGCATTACTGGATATGAAAAAAGGAGAAAAAAGAACTTTAATCATTCCGCATCATCTTGCCTATGGCGAAAGAGGTCGTTCCGGAGCTATTCCTCCTATGGCCACACTGGTTTTCGAAGTAGAATTAATCGATTTTAAAAATCCGGGCCAATAGGCGGGAGAATATATAATTAATGTAATGGTTGATGTTAGCCCAATATCTCGCATTTTCAGAGGTCATAATAACCCGGCAATTAAATACGTCATTCCAGCCGCAGCGAAGTGGAGAACCGGAACATAGGAAATCGCTTGATAATACTGGCTTCCCGTTCCCCGATCAGGTCGGGGACAAGCTTCGCAGGGCATGTCTAAAGTATAGAAGTATGGTCATCTATTTAACTGCCGGATTGATTTTTTTATTACCTGGAATGCGTAAATTAATTTTTATCTGTTTTGCTGAACCCTATTACATTGGGTATTTGCCAAAATTTAGTGTTATCATTATTCTCGTTAAAATCTGTCTCATAACTTCCCACTTTTTCTATTATTACATTATTATGGGAAAAATATAAGGACGCTTCAGGACCACCCTCCAAATGTTGTGCACAAATAATTTTTATGGGTAGGTTAATTAAATTATTATTTAAATCATGCATTGAATATGGCGAACTTGAGAAGATAAATAATACATTTCCATTTTTATCCTGACCAAGAGCCGCTTCGCTCCACATTTTATTTTGTTGGGACCATCTATTTAAGGCTGGACGTTTAATAAGGCGTAGATTTTGAATAACAGTATTATAATTATTAATTATATTCTTCATATTACTTTCATCAATATCATAGATATGAAAAAAAGCATGTGTGGTGTCAATCGGATTAAATGCGGCAACAGAAAAATACCTGGGATTTATTACAGGATTATTCATATATTTGTAGTTCTTCATGAATCCTACATTGGACTTGTAGTCCATTTGAAACATACCGGCGTTAATTGCTCCTAAAAGATTATATCTCCGGCACCATTCTTTGGCAGTTAAATTTGAATGTTTCAATTCATCAGCACATAATAGTTTGAATGAATAAATATGAGGATCAATTTTTATAATTGTTATTTTTGAGTCACCTGTAATTGATTTTTGCAGCGATACAAATTCGCCAATATGAACTCCTGTGTCAATTTTTTTCCATTTTGAATTTTGGGCAGTTAAAGAAAATGGAATAAAAACTACAAAATTAAAAATAATCAAAATTTTGATAGCTATTTTCATGGTATTTTTCCGTCGAATTTCAATAATTTGCCAGGCCATACTTTTGAATTTGTCAATTTACCAGGGCCATCTTCCCTTAATTATCTGGACAGCCCGACTATCAAGCCCCAAATCATCAAGGGAGAAATCTTCCCCGCGTGCAGCTTTTTCAACAAACGGAATAAACCAGGCGATTCGATCTGTGTAAGCCTGGTTGAGGTAGCTGTTGTAGTGGGATAACGCGCCCTCAGCGTTGGTCGGGAAGCTGCCGCCATAATCGCCCCCAACACGAAAGGGATGTTCGAGATTGCTTGGACAGAAAACAAAACCTTCGGCTTTACCGTAAACTATGACGATGTAATCGATTCCCCGTTCTTCCGCTTGGCGCTGCCAGGTGGGCTTGGGTTTTTGCATAGTGTTTTCCTCTTGCATAAATGTCAACTGGGCATTCTATTAGGAAATTTCTTGGGGACGTCCATGTTTATATGCATTATTTGCTAACTAATTTATATTTGTGCTCTTTTGCCAAAATCGCTCCTCTGGAAGATGATCGACTTACAGCAGATTGACACATTCTCAGTTTTTTTGCGATCTCAACCGTATTCATCTCAATTTCTCTATATTTATAATACGTAATCCACATCATGAAAATCTCTTTGCTTTTTACCCATAACAACCATATGACCGCACCACTTATATCGATCAAGGCTTTTCATATCTTCTACAATTCCTGATCGAAGTGG
>JAUVGT010000407.1 GCA_030593645.1 Deltaproteobacteria bacterium | reverse complement strand
AACATTGAAATCAGTACGTTGATTCTTGGTTATTCAGTTTTTTGTCTAAATTCCATAATCGGGTCAAACCATGGATAAATTTAAAATTGGAATCGATCTTGGCGGTACTAAAATTGAATCCATTCTTCTTGATCCGGATGATCATGAACTTTTTCGGAAAAGGATCCCAACACCATATAGTACATCTCATGATTATAACTCAATCGTTCGCTCTATTCAGCTGCTTTTAAATGACACGGTTCGGCAGCTTCCTGAATCGAATGAGTATACAATCGGTATCGGTATCCCCGGTACAATCAATAAAAACACACAGCTTGTCCAAAACGCCAACACCACCTGTTTAATAAACAAACCGTTTCAAAGCGACCTGGAAAAACTGTTTAACAGAAAAATTGGAATGGAAAATGATGCAAACTGCTTTACCATTGCCGAAAGCCTTTCCGGTATCGCCAAAAACCATGACTTTGTTTTTGGTATTATCATGGGTACCGGATGCGGAGGCGGCATCTGCATTAACGGCAGAATACATACGGGACTACATGATATTGCGGGTGAGTGGGGTCATTTTTCAATAGATCCAAACGGTACAAAATGCTACTGTGGTAACCGGGGATGCGTAGAAACAAAAATAAGCGGAAAAGGTGTGGAATCTTCATTTTATCACAAGTTTGCTAAAACGTTATCAATGAAAGAGATTGTCATCGGATACAGACAAAACGATCCTCAATGTAAAATGGTGTTCGAACAATTTCTTGATGATTTTGGGAGAAGCCTTGGCGGACTCATCTCCGTGATTGATCCCGATGCTGTTGTATTGGGCGGCGGGCTTTCAAATATTCCGGAGCTCTATGATAAAGGTTATTCAAGGGTAAGGCATTATGCTTTTTATCAAGATATTGAAACACCCCTGCTCAAGAATCAGCTTGGGGATTCTGCCGGAGTGATCGGAGCCGCCTGGATCGGAAAATAATTAAAGGCAGTATTAATACGCCATATATTGACGGTTTCGTAAAAAGTCCAACTTCTGCGTTATGCTGCATTTCGCAATCATTCAACGTACTATAAGTACGCTTCATGATTACGAAATTTGCATGCCTTGAATTTGAACTTTTTACGAAACCGTCTATTTCGGTTTTTTTACGAGATCATCATATATTAATTACCAATTACTGAAAAGGTTCTAAAATGAAATCAAAACATATCCTGGTTGTTGGAGGTGCCGGTTATATCGGAAGTCATATGGTAAAAGAACTGCTTGACTCGGGTCACAGCCCGATCACTCTTGACAACCTCTCCCGGGGTAATCAAGACCTCCTGCCCGGCGGCCGGTTCATCAAAGGAGATCTTGCGGATTCTGTTTTTCTAAATCGTATTTTTTCTGAGAATAAAATCGATGCCGTAATGCATTTTGCGGCCGACGCACAGGTTGGTGAATCAGTAGAAAGGCCATTAAAATATTACAGAAACAATATTGCCTGCACGATTAATCTTCTGGAAACGATGGTAAAGAATAATGTACTAAAGCTTATCTTTTCATCTACGGCCGCAATATACGGTGAACCGATAAATACACCGATCACTGAAGATCATCCTTTTAATCCCACAAACCCCTATGGAAGAACCAAGCTTACCGTTGAACATATGCTCCACGATTGTGATATTGCACACGGTTTAAAGTCTATCTGTCTTCGATATTTTAATGCTGCCGGTGCCGATTTGTCCGGTGAATTCGGTGAAAGACACGATCCTGAAACCCATCTGATTCCGTTAGTTCTCAAAGTTGCTTCTAAAGAACTAAAGGATATCCGGGTTTTCGGGACAGACTATTCCACTCCAGACGGTACATGTATCAGGGATTATATTCATGTGACCGATCTTGCTCAAGCTCATCTTCTTTCAATGGATGCCCTGTTTTCAGGAGAACCCAGCAATTATTTCAATCTTGGAAATAGTAAGGGCCACTCCGTTAAAGAAGTGATTCAAACCGCGGAAAGAGTAACAGGGGAACCCGTTTCTTATATTGAAACCGCCCGCAGACCAGGTGATCCTGCTGTACTGATTGCGGATTCAAATAAAATCAGAGCTGATTTAGGATGGCAGCCGGTATATGAGGATCTGGATGTGATTGTCGATACTGCATGGAAATGGGAACAGAAAGAATCCAAGCCTATTGCATGAACCTAAATCAAAAGCAATTCAGGATAGAATCAATTCTGTTCGAATCGTGACCGCTACTGCATCAGACATCCTTTTCTGGGATTTCTGAATAATAGAACCTGCATTCCAAAGATAAAAGCAATGATATCTCTTATAAGCAATGATTCCGGAGATAATGCGGAGCCGGTGATTTCGGTTGAAAAACATCCGCAATCGAATGAGACTTCCCTGATTAGATTAATTGTTAAAATTAAAATAAAACAAAAAAGCAGGCCATTAATAACTAATGCGGCTGATCGGGTGTAGATTCCTGCAATTAAAGCAATCCCGGAAATGAGCTCAACATATGGCAGAATAACAGCAGCCAGGTTAATGATACCTCCCGGGAAAAGGTCATAACCAAAAATAATCTTTGCGAATGCGGCAGGGTCAATAATTTTTTGTAAACTCGCGTAAATAAAAATCAAACCCAGTACCCATCGAATAGTCAACTCCAGCCAGCTGTTATCCAACAGGTATGTTTTCAGTTTATTCAATTGGATACCCCTCTTCTTTCCAGTCCGGGTAACCATCTATAAATACAGACACATTGAAATAGCCATGACTGAATAATAACTGCGCGAGTTGATGGCTGTCTTCGCATGTCCGGCCTGAACAATAAGTGATAATAGTGGCTTCTGATGAATATTTATTTTTAAATCCGTCAATAAGCTGATCAAACCTGTGAACCGGCAAAAAAACCGCACCTTTAATGTGTCCGTCATTGTAATCATCTTCAGAACGGGCGTCCACAAAAATACTCTTATCGGCATCGTATATCTTTTTTGCCAGTTTAACATCGCCTATTTCCAGTTCATGTTTAACAACACTATTTTTAGCATCCGCATGAACCACGCCACTTTCTTTGTCCCATTTACCAATCAGCGCGATACCATTTGGAGATAGTGCGTTTATGATAAACGCGAAAAATACGGCTATGCCCACTAGAATACAAGCTTCCATAATTGTATTTTTTGTTGATATATTATTTTTCACTGAACCGGCCATGTTAATATCCACACATTTTTATTGATAAAGTTGACGGTTTCGTAATCCGCCGTAGGCGGACCAACTTCTGCGTTGTGCTGCATTCTGCAATGATTCAACTCCCCTGTTAAATAAAAAGACAGATTTAACAGGGCGTGTCTGATAAGTACGCTTCATCATTACAAAATTTGCACGCCTTGAATTTGAACTCTTTACGAAACCGTCTAATTCGGACTTTTTACGAGACCATCAAAGTTATTAATTTTTTAATTTATTTTTGGTGAAACTCACCATTTCATCAACCGATTTACCATTAGGTCCTGTCGCCAGGGGATTGGTTTTAAGCAAATTTTCCCATGCGTTTATCGCCCCTGTCGGATCATTAAGATCGTGCAGCAGCACAATACCCTTATTATACTGTGATGTTTCATGCTTTGGATCCGCCTTCATCGCCGTGTTAAACGCTTCAACGGCTTTCTCCGGCTGCTTGTTTCTTCTATACATCACACCAAGGTCGGTCAATACATTTGAATTGGCCGGTTCAAGTTCAACTGACTTCACATAAGCCTGAATGGCCTTTTCAAACTGATTATGATCAAAATAAAAATTACCTAACTGTGTCCAGGACTCTGCGGTTTTCGAATTTTTTTCTACTGCGCCCTTTAGCGTTTTTTCCATTTCTTGGAAATCCCGTTCATGTGCATCGTTCTCAGCTGCAGCCGGTCTTGTGTCTGTCTTGTATATTGTAAACGCAACGCCCGAGATAAAACCAAAAACAAAAGTGATACAAACAATAATTATTGTTGTTTGTGTTTTTATGAACCCGGTACCTTTGCGCGTCTCGTTTTGTGGTTTGGTATTTTTTAAATCCTGTGACATTGATTGATATTTCCTTTGTTTAAACGTGTTTTAAAATCTCAATCCTTGTGAAATTTCAGGATCTTTAAAATATGTATTGATAGTTATGATGTCAATGACATTTCAAGGCAACGCT
>JAUVGT010000146.1 GCA_030593645.1 Deltaproteobacteria bacterium | reverse complement strand
AAACCTTCCCTTGGGCTCAATTTCTGCTTTTAATATAATATTTAACACCTCGAAATATCTAATATATTCCACCGTTTTAAATATTCTCTTCGCCTTTAAATTACGCTCATGGTATGTTTTTTAAACCACTTCGAGGTGACGAATCCCTTTTTAAAAACAATCATATATTGAATAGGGAGAAAACATGATATCAAAAAAGTTTACATTTTACAGCAGCAATAACAATAAATTATCTGCGCAAATCAGTATGCCGGTTGATGGTCATCCCCATGCGTATGCGTTGTTTGCCCACTGTTTTACGTGCACAAAAAATTTTAAAGCTGTGAATCATATCAGCAACGCGCTGGTCCGTGAAAAAATCGCGGTCCTGCGGTTTGATTTTACCGGGCTTGGCGAAAGTGAAGGAGATTTCGCGGATACTAATTTTTCATCCAATGTAGCAGATTTGGTGGCTGCGGCAAAATACTTGGATACAGAATTCAGCGGTCCAAGTATTTTAATCGGGCACTCCCTTGGAGGTGCCGCGGTCATACAGGCCGCCTCACAAATACCATCCTGTAAGGCGGTTGTCACTATTGGCGCTCCCTCGGAACCCGGTCATGTAATTAAAATTTTAAGTGATCACAGGGATGAAATCGAACAAGAAGGTGAGGCGGAGGTAGACCTGGCCGGAAGAAAATTTAAAATTAAGAAACAATTTTTAAATGACCTGGAAAAGACACGTATGACCGATTCCATCCGTAATCTGAAAAAAGCGCTTCTGATTTTTCATTCCCCGATTGATAGCACAGTAGGAATCGATAACGCGGCTGATATCTTTCGGGCGGCGCGGCATCCCAAAAGTTTCGTTTCCCTGGATAATGCGGATCATCTGCTGATGAAAGAAGCAGACTCTCTCTATGTGGGAAATACAATCGCGACCTGGGCGAGCCGGTACATTGAAATGCCGGGAAAAGAAGTTATAAAAATACAGGTACCAAAAAATCGCGTGATCGCACGTACAGGAAAGACCGGTTATCGAACGGATATCATGGCCAATGGTCTTCCCCTGATTGCCGATGAGCCGGAATCTTTGGGCGGCACAAATATGGGTCCTTCACCTTATGACTACCTGGTCGCGGGTCTGGGCGCCTGTACTTCAATGACACTTAGGATGTATGCGGATCGAAAAAAATGGCCCCTGGATGAGATTGTGGTTGAATTGTCCCACAAGAAAATTCACGCCAAAGACTGTGACACGTGCGAGACCCAAAAAGGATATGTGGATCAAATTGAAAGAGAACTGAATTTAAAAGGTCCATTGGATGATGCACAGCGTCAGCGTTTAATGGAGATTGCCGATCGATGTCCGGTTCATCGAACATTAAATTCAAAAGTGTTGATTAACACCAAAATGAAACAGTAATGAATAAAATCACCGTAGATAATTTCTTTATTGAAATTAGAACACAATATTATTAAAATGAATGTATCGTGCGAGTGTTCCAAAAATGATTTCAAAACCTTACAACTGGCAACAAATACATAAAAGCTGAATCCTGATTGAAAGTTCTGAATAGGAGAAAGTGATGTCAAACAGGAACGTCAGTGTGCTCTATATCGGTTCCGATAAAACCGATCAAATGGCCCTTGAGAGTTTAGTCAGGGCTGACGATTTACCTTATCATCTGACCGCTGTCGACTCTCTGCCTGCAGCAAAAAAAATTCTGAATTCTGACAGTTTTGATATCGCAATATTCTATCACCAGGCTGGTGATGGGACTGCTTTGGATATTCATGCCGAAATTAAAAATATTCCATATATCATTATTACCAGCTCAGGTAATGAAGAAATTGCGGCAAAAGCCATTAGGCATGGTGCCTGTGATTATGTGATTAAAGACCCGGCTGGGAATTATCTAAACGTCCTTCCTCTAACAATAGAGAGTGTCCTTTCCCGAAAACATGCCCAGACGAAACTGGAAAAGCAAGAAAATTATATTGAAATATTGAAAGCGGAAAGAACAATACTGCAGGAAAATAAAGAACTCCTGGATAATATTTTAACCGCCTCCGGAGTGGGTATTGCCCATATTAAGGACAGGAAAATTATATGGGCAAATGAGGCAATGGCATCCATTCTTGGATTTACCAATGAGGATGATTACCTGGGGAAAGATACACGTATCATTTATGCCAGTGACGAGGAATACTTGAGAATCGGAAAACTTATTTATGAAACGCCTGTTGGTCGTGTGGTGGAAACCGAGGCAAAATTAAAACGATATGATGACAATCGTGAAATTTACGGTCAAATAAAAGTGAATATCATGGATCCGTCAGATCCAAAAAAAGGCGTAATTATCAATATTATCGACATTACTGAGCGCATACAAGCCGAAAAAGCCCTGAAAGAGAGTGAGTATAATCTCAAAGAAGCCCAGGAAATCGCCCATATCGGTCACTGGAGGTTAAATGCCAAAACAAACGAGGTTATCGGATCAGATGAATTGTTCCATATATTTGGCATCAGCAGCGATGAAGCGACACTTGAAAAATTTGTTGAAGCTGTTCATCCGGATGATAGAGAATACGATCTTGATCATATCAAAAGGGGTTTGACTGAAGGAATCCCCTGGGACATCGAGCATCGGTTATTAAGTAAAGATGGAACTCAAAAAACTGTACATGCGAAAGGTGAAGCGCTTAGAGACAAAAAGCGTAATATTGTCGAATTGATAGGTATTGTCCAGGATATTACCGAGCGCAAACGAGCAGAAAAGGCATTACAGGAAAGCGAAAAAAAATACCGCACCCTGGTTGAAAGTTCATTACAGGGGATATTGATTATTCAGGATTTGAAAGTCATTTTCGCAAATCAAACCATGAGTAAAATATCCGGTTATTCGATTGACGAATTTCTCTCTTTTACTCCTGAAGACATAAACAATCTTGTACACCCTGAAGATCAAGAGCTGGTATTCCAAAGGCTGATTGATCGTTTGGAAGGTAAACCGGTGCCTGATCATTATGAATTCCGGGCCGTTCGTAAAGACGGCTCTGTCCGATGGTGCGAGACATACGCAGGTATAATAGATTTTAAGGGGGCCCCTGCAACATTGGGCACCTATTATGATATTACGGAACGTAAGTTAACGGAAGCAAAAACAGCAGAATGGAAAACCCGCTATGAGACGACAATTTTAATGAGCGGTCATATTTTATATGAGTGGGATACTGTAACAAATGAAGTCAAATACGGTGGTAATGTTGAAAAAATACTTGGCTACAGCAAGGATGAGCTGGAAGGGAGGGATAAAATCTGGAGCGAACTGATCCATCCCGGTGATCGGAAAGATTATTTAAAATCAATGGACCATATTATCCAGTTGGTTGAAACCGTTCACCTGGAATACCGCGTCAAAAAGAAAAACGGAGAATATATCATTGTTGAAGATGAAGGTAATTTTATCAAGGATGCTGAAGGGCGAGCCACAAAGATGCTTGGTTTTATTAAAGACATCTCTAAACGGAAACGGGCAGAAGAAGAAAAGGAAAAATTTCGTGCCCAGCTCATACAGACACAAAAGATGGAAGCGATCGGCACCCTTGCAGGGGGTATTGCCCATGATTTTAATAATATTCTGTTTTCCATCATTGGATTTACAGAGATGTGCCTGGGCCAGGTTTTAAAAGGTTCCCCCCTGGAAGAAAATCTGAAAGCGGTGTTTGACGCGGGCATACGGGCTTCAGATCTGGTCAAACAGATCCTTACATTCAGCCGTCAGTCTGACCAGGAGCTCCAGCCGGTAATGGTAAAAATCATTGCTAAAGAAGCCTTAAAACTGCTCAGGGCATCTATTCCCACAACCATTGAAATTCGTCAAAGTATACAAAGCGATTCTATGGTAATGGGAAATCCGACACATATCCATCAGATATTGATGAATCTCTGCACAAATGCCGCCTATGCAATGGGAGGTGGTATCGGTGTGCTGGAAGTCAGCCTTAGAAATGTGGAGGTTAAGGAAGAAAATACTGAAAAAAACCTGGAATTGCCGCCAGGTGAATATTTAAATATTGTTGTCAGGGATACCGGTAAGGGGATTGATTCACAATTCATTGACCGGATTTTTGAGCCATATTTTACAACCAAGGAGATCGGGAAAGGTACAGGGATGGGCCTTGCTGTAGTGCACGGTATTATAAAATCCTATGAGGGAACAATAAATGTTGAAAGTGAACCGGGCAAGGGTTCTACATTCAGTATTTATCTGCCAATCATTGAAGAAGTATCTGAAGAAGAGTCCATAACGGAAAACGAACTTCCGACAGGCACTGAAAGAATTCTTTTTGTGGATGATGAAGTCACTCTATGTCGTATCGTCCGTCAGATATTAGGAGGGCTTGGCTACCATGTCGAAGCATTTTCAAATCCGCTTGAGGCGATAAAGACGTTTGAAATTGATCCGGGTAAGTATGATCTTGTTCTTACAGATATGGCCATGCCTAAATTATCAGGTGACAAGCTCGCCGAAAAGGTGTTAAAATTAAGAAAGGATATCCCTGTAATTGTATGTACCGGGTACAGTGCTCACATCTCTGAAGAAAATGTGAAAGAAATTGGAATAAAAGCCCTTTTGATGAAACCCCTGCGGAGGAGAGACCTGTCATTTATTATACGGGATGTTTTGGACAATGGATAAGCGCCAATAACCAGGAGCTATCAGGATATCGAAGATGAATCGAAAAATTTTAGTCATCGATGACGAGAAAAATATCCGTTTTATTTTTAAGGATTTTCTCTCTAAAGAGGGGCATGACGTTTTAACCGCGGGCAGTTATTCTGCGGCCATAGAGATCATTTCAAAAACAGAGCCCGATCTTATGTTTGTTGATATCATCCTTGGTGGAAAAACGGGAATCGATATACTCAATGAAGTTAAGAAAAGAAAGCTGCAATGTCCTGTGATTATTATTACAGGAAAACCCAGTCTTGAAACTTCGGCCGCGGCGGTCCGAGGAGGCGCGTTTGATTATATTGTAAAACCATTTTTAAAAGAAGATATGTTGAAAGTAACATTTAACGCGCTTCGCCACAAATCATTATTAGAGGCAAAAAATCAGGCTGAAGCGGAAAAAGAGAACTACCGCAGAAATCTTGATGCGATTTTTTGGAGTCTGCAGGATGGCATCATTACAGTAGACAATAATTTAGAAGTGCTGGAAGCAAACAATGCTGTAAAGAATATCTGCGGTCTTACAAAAGAAAAAATATATGGTAAATATTTCCCAAAAGTAAAAACATACTGCCGGCATGACTGCAGAAAGGTTTTGCAGGAAACCCAAAAAACTAAACTTTCTGTTACTGAATATCGTATTGAGTGCCGCCATAAGGAAAGACCACGCCAGGTGGTGCTGTTGACAAGTTCCCCATTAATTGATCCTGAGAAAGGCTTGATCGGGGGAATAATGGTGATCAGAGATATCTCAAGGATTACATATCTTGAAAAGGAGCTTAGAGAAAAGCATAAATATTTTAACCTGATCGGAAAAAGCAAACAAATACAGAATGTCTATCGTCTCCTGGAAGACCTTTCGGATACCGATACAACTGTCCTGATTACCGGAGAAAGCGGTACAGGTAAAGAGGTTGTGGCTCGTACCCTTCATTACGGCGGTGTTCGGGCGTCGCGGCCCCTGATAACGATTAATTGCAGCGCACTTGCGGAAAGCCTTCTTGAAAGTGAACTTTTCGGTCATGTAAAAGGCGCGTTTACAGGCGCGGTAAAAGATAAAACCGGAAGGTTTCAGGCAGCAGATACCGGAACCATCTTCCTTGATGAGATTGGTGATATTTCTCCTTTTATACAGCTAAAGCTTCTCCGCTTTCTTCAGGAACACCAATTTGAAAAGGTTGGGGATTCAGAGACAATAAAAGTCGATGTCCGGATCATTACTGCAACAAATCAGGATTTAAAAAAGAAGGTCGGTAAAGGGGAATTTCGTGAAGACCTTTATTATCGACTGAATGTGATAGAGATCCCGCTTCCTCCTTTAAGAGTAAGGAAAGAGGATGTCCCGCTTTTGGTCGATTATTTCTGCGCGCAATTTAATGTAAAACAGAAAAAGAATATTGAGGGGGTCTCTGATGAAGTCATGGAGGCTTTCATGCGGTACTCCTGGCCGGGTAATATCCGGGAACTGGAACACGCGATAGAACATGCATTTGTTTTGTGCCGAGACAGGGTAGTTATGACAGATCAGATTCCATTGGAAGTAATGGGCACTTCCCCTGAACCAAAGATAACCGAAGAGAAGAATCAGGGGCTGGACGCTGATGAAATCATTCGAACATTAGAAACCACCGATTGGAACAAATCCAAAGCCGCAAGGATCCTTGGTGTCAGCCGGCCCACTCTTTATAAGAAAATTGAAGAGTTTAATATAAGCAAACCGTCTGGGTAAAAAATGAAGGTCGAACATCGGTTCGACAACGTCCAGTCTCATATCCTGACACTATTCCCACATATTTTTTACACATCTGTAAATTTACACATCCGTAAACTTTACACTTTGGTTTTTAATTAACCCTATTCCTGAATGAAAACTGTGTGCTAAAAAGGGTGATATAACAGTAAGATAAAAGGTATCTCCTGTTTCATGAATGATTGGCATGCATTTTGATAAGTATACTTGCATATAATTAATATCAGATGACCATTATACCTGAAACTGTATATTGCCAAAAACTGCAAATGGATAAAGAAAATTAAATATGCTGATACAAATAATACCTGAGAACGAAAATTTGTTTACACATACTGATAACGCAGAGTTTGATCCCGAAACCATAAAGGAAAAAGGGATTGTTCTGCTTGCCTATATATATCGGGATAGCGATTTTAAACAGCAGGCAAAAGTCTTAAATGACCTGTCAAAGACGATGAAAAACATTATTCAAATATTCCTCCTGGAAGAAGATGATGTGCACAGAAACCCCGACTTCGATATCAGTGGATCGCCGACATTCATGCTTTTTTACAATGGAGAAGAAAAGGGAAGGCTGCTCGGAAAGGCTGACACCAAAGCCCTGACCGATTTTATATCGAATCATCTGCTGGAGATGATTTGATATCTCTAAACATGAAACGGTTAATCATGGCACTGCCTAAAAATACGGACCCGGAATTTATGAGCTCAGTAAATCACAATACAAGGAACAGCATCAACGATTTTATCAAATCCCTTAAAGCCCTCACCGTCAACGCGGAAAAAGATTTTATGGTTCTGGGTGACGGTCTTCAGACGGTGCATTCCAATGTCAAGGATCTGACCCTGTTGATCCTCGATACGGCAAACCGAATCGGCAGTGATGATCAGGGGGGGGTGCTTGCCCGGGTCACACACGTCGTAAATGAATCCCTTGAAGAGATCAGGAATTTCAACAATGAAGTTAATTCCGATTTGACCCGTATCAGAACGTTAGTGGGAGGCATTGGAGAGCTTAGGGAAACCAGTGAAAAGATTAAAAAGTTTGCCAAGTTTTTAAATGCAGTGGCACTGAACATGCTGGTGGAGAACACCCGAACCAGCGATTCGGCCAATATATTTTCTGATATTGCCCAGGAGATCAAGGACCTATCCGTGAATATTTCGGGCATCGCTAATGATGTTTATGAAAATGTGGAAAGCGCCGGAGAAATTCATTTGTCGATTCATCGGAAGATATCCAAAGGCATGGACCAGTTGGAAGTCCTGACCGGGGATGTCCATGCCGTCGTCAGGGCTTCGGTTAAAGAGACACAAGATCTGATGAATTTTTCACTTCAGAGCATCGAACAGGCCGGTATACGCTCCCGGGAGATCACCAGCCAGGTGGGGGAGATCGTGGTGGGTGTTCAGTTCCATGACAATATGAGACAGCGGATCGAGCGAATGATCGATACACTGAACCGTTCGGGCACCCTGAGCCGTTCTGACACGATCACCGGCTCGGTCATCCGGAATCAGGCTGATTTATTCCGGGAGATAGGAAGCGAGGTGGATGAGGTTTACCTTCAGAACCTAAGGGCCATGGAAGAAATCGAGAAAGAGGTTGACGTGCTGGTGGAGAGTTTTCTGGGCCTTAAATCAGAAGATACCGGAGACGAACGAACCGGGGCCGGGATCGATCTTGTGGTTGATGATGATCCGTTCCTGACATTAAAGTCAGCACTGATGCAGCTTCAGGGACTTTTGGATCGAGGACGTGGTCTTTTTGAACAGCTCCGGGAGGCGGCGGCCCAGGCAGCGGACATCGCTTCGGACCTGTCACGCCTTTTGAGGATCATCCGTGAAATCAGCAGTGAAACGCAAACCAAGGCTTTAAATTCAATAATAGCTGCCCAGCATCTGGGAGAGCGGGGCAGGACATTGAAACTGCTGGCCCAGGAGATGAAGGATCTCGCGTTCCGGTCAGAGGAGTTTGTGAATGAAGCGGATGGGATCATCGAGTCCATTGTTGAGTCCGCCACGGAGATCGGACAGAAGGATTTGAAAGGATTTGAAACGGTGAGCCCCGGAAACAGCGCCGTTACCAGGCTGGATGCATATATCGATACTATTTCAAGCGAATATGACCAACTCAAAAACGATTCAGGAGAGGCCTGTGATCAGGCCAAAACGCTGAGAATCGCGATCACCGACACCATCGTGGGGCTTGATTTTTTCAGGGGCTTATCAAAGGGGATGAACGAACATCGAAAGCTGCTGGAGGAGATCGCAGGTATCACAGGAGTTGATATTCCGGCAGACGAAAAGCCTGTTGTGAAAAAGAACGGCATTGTCATACCGTTCAGTGAGGTTATGAAAAAGAGGGACCAGGCGGATGGCAAGGGAGGTTTTGGAAATAATGTGGAGATATTTGAATGAAAAATGATCTTTATTTAAAAGTAAAACAATCGGGTGAAGGAACGCTGAGCCTTGCCTGCAGGCTGACAATCGAGAAATCCGAAGAACTTAAGGCAATTCTGATCAAGGCCCTGAAGAGTGCAAAAAAGCTTGTGATCGATCCGAAAAGGCTTACCGGCATTGATGTTTCGTGCATTCAGCTGTTCTGCTCGGCCGCACGCTCTTTTCAGGAAGAAAATAAGCACATATCGTTTAAGAGTATTCAATCTTCAGAAATATTAAAGAAGGTACTGATAGACAGTGGTTTTGCGGGGAATCAATGCATATCGGAAGATTTTTGTAAAAACTGTTTATATAAGGAGATAAGAAGTGATGTCTAAAACAATAATGGTTGTGGATGATTCACCCAGTGTTCGCCAGATGATGTCATTTACCCTGGAGAATGCCGGCTATGCCGTTGTGGAGGCGGAAGATGGAGAGGACGCGTTAAAAAAACTGGTCGGTTCAACTGTCAATATGATTGTGACCGACTTGAATATGCCGAATATAAACGGATTTGAACTTATTCGTTCGATTCGATCGAAATCCGATCATAAATATATACCCATTGTAGTACTCACCACCGAATACCATGAATCTAAAAAAAAGAAAAGTAAAGAGGCCGGTGCGACCGGCTGGATCACAAAACCGTTCAAACCGGATCAGCTGCTTGATGTGATTAAAAGAGTGATACCGAATTAAATCGCTTCCGCGATTTAGTTAAGAGTTAATAGTTATGAATTTTGAGTTGGCGGATTATTAATCAATTAAATTCCATTAATTCATAACTCAAAACTCAAAACTAAAAATTCTACTCCGCAGGAGTAGAAGGGGGAACATTTTGGACCATCAAAAAGAAACATACAAGGAAGAAGCACAGGAACTGATTTTGAAAATTGAGGCAGCATTACTGGAGTTGGAGGAGAATCCTGAAGATATGGGGCAGGTTGATCGGGCCTTTCGTGCGATGCACACCATCAAAGGCTCGGGAGCGATGTTTGGTTTTGATGATATGGCGGACTTTGCCCATAAGCTTGAAACGGTGTTTGACCTTTTACGAGAGGGCAAAACTGAAATTACCCGTAACCTGATCAGTCTTACCCTTAAGGCCTGTGACCAGATGAAAATGATGCTCCAGGCGTACAGCGGCGGAAGAGCTGCAGACAGTGCGGATTCGGTCTGGATTATCATGTCCCTAAGGAACATGTTGCCAGAGCTTAAGCCGCTTGATCATGATCATGAATCCCATGAGGAGATCGTACCTGAAAAAAGCCCCGGCTGTGAAAAAATCTATCGGGTTATTTTTCGTCCGGATACAAATATTCTTAAAGACGGAACCAGTCCGGTCAATCTTTTAAACGAACTCCGGGAACTTGGGGACTGCGACATTACGGCTCATCCGGATACCATCCCCCTTTTAAAGGACTATGACCATGAAGCCTGTTATTTATACTGGGATATTGTCCTGACAACAGACAAAGGAATTAACGAAATCAAAGATGTTTTTATCTTTGTTGAGGATCACAGCGAAATCAGTATTGAAGTCATTGATGAGGGTGATGATGTCAGTGTGGGTGTTGAGACCAGACGGCTGGGGGAAATTCTTGTGGATCGGGGGGATGTAACTCCTGAAAAACTGAGGTCCGCGCTCAATACCCAGAAACGTTTAGGAGAAATACTGGTGGAAGAGAAAATAGTCAGCAACAGCCGGGTGGGAGCGGCGCTCAGGGAACAGCAGCATATGCGAAGAACACGCGAGAAGGTATGGAAGACGGCCCAGACTTCCAGCGTCCGGGTCCCGGCTGAACGGCTGGACGCGCTGGTTGACCTGGTGGGGGAACTGGTGACGGTCCAGGCCCGGCTGACCCAGAAGGCGACTGTTGATGATGATCCGGACCTGACATCCATTGCCGAGGATGTGGAGAAGCTCACAAACGGCCTTCGGGACAATACCATGAGCATCCGGATGGTCCAGATCGGGAGTACATTTACGGCGTTTAGA
>JAUVGT010000001.1 GCA_030593645.1 Deltaproteobacteria bacterium | reverse complement strand
TAAGAAATAAATCAAAGTGACTAAAGTGAGCTAAAGTGCACTAAAGTTCCGTCGCCGCTAAAGCTATGCGGACAGTTCCCGCCGTCGCTAAAGCTATGGCGGACAAGTCAAAGCCGGGCCCTTTGGACCCGGATTTTTACTAATGAAATGGTTGTCTTTACCTTCTAAAACGCTTTGTAAAATTGACGGTTTCGTAAAAAGTCCAACTTCTGCGTTGTGCTGCATTTCGCAATCATTCAACGTACGATAAGTACGCTTCATGATTACGAAATTTGCACGCCTTGAATTTGAACTCTTTACGAAACCGTCTCATTCGGACTTTTTACGAGACCATCAAAATTGGATTCATTATGCATTCAAATGGTACGAGGTTCTCAAACAACTAAACATGGATAATATCCTCGCGGAAAAATCGGGTATCTCAGGTACTCATAAAATATTGATTGTGGATCATGATATTTCATTTCTGAATTCTGTTGAAAATTTTCTGAAAGTCTACGCGGAAAACATTGTTACTCGAACTGCTGGAAATGGTAAACAGGCATGGCAGATACTCAGCAGTTCGAGTGTGGATCTGATTGTGACCAATCTAAATCTGCCGGATATCGATGGTATTGAATTTCTAATCCATATTAAACGAAACCAGCCGGACATATCGATTATTGTTTTAACGGAACAAAACAAGGCCGAAGACCAAAAAAATCTCTCAAAAATAGGCTATTTTCATTACCTGGACAAATCAGCAAAACTTGAAATATTGGCTGAAAAAATACTCAATGTATTAAAGGAAAGCTCAAAAACATCTGTTCACGGTTTCACACTTGTCAATTTTCTTCAACTGGTTGAAATGGAGGAAAAAACAGCCACGGTTATTGTTCGTTCAAAGGGTCGAATCGGTTTTCTCTATTTTAAAAATGGAGAGTTAATCAACGCTGAATCGCATGGCCTGATAGGGGAAACCGCTGCAGTCCGGATCATAAGCTGGCAAAATTCCAGTACAGAAATACAGGCAGTATGTAATAAGGATCGAATTATTAATACACCGTTAATGCGCATACTGCTTCAGGCCGCAAGAATAGAAGACGAAAAAGATTCCTCACCCACACCAGAAGATCTCATGGAAGAAGCGGTAAACCTGGCCAAGGGCCTTTACTTTAAAGAAGCTCAGAAAATTATTACTAGTCTTTTAAAAATGAATCCAAGAAACATCCAGGGGTGGTTATGGTACTCCAGAGTATCTGAAAACAAAAAATCAATCAGTATTGCACTCAACAACGCGATTAAAATGGCACCGGGTAATAAAAAAATATTATCTGAGATCGTAAAGTTCAACCTGGTGAAAAACAAAATCGGTGATGAATGGATTCAAAGATGTCCTTTCTGCTGGACACCGCTGGAACACGGAGTGATTCAATGCCCTTACTGCAAATCGTATTTGATGATATCTGAAAATATTTTTTATTCGATACAATCAACTGAACATGATATTTTAGAAAAAGCGGTTGATAGATACACCAAGGCAATTGATCGCGATAAAAACATCAATGCCCATTATTACCTCAGCCTGGCATACCTGAATTTAAAAAATTGGGAAGAAGCACTTAACCAGCTCGACAAGACAGTAAAGCTTACGCCAAAAGAACCTTATTATTCTGATCAACTGCGTATCCTCTTGAAATATATGGCATCCAGGGGCGCACCTGCTACTCAGGAAAAGTATTTAAAAGAAAAAAGTGATAACAGCAAACGACTCACAGACGGTTTTGAAAGAAAAAAGATTCTTGTCGTGGAAGACAGTTCTACAACAAGGAAAGTCATAACCATTACCCTGGGACAGAAAGGGTATGAAATAATCGAGGCAAAAGACGGCCTGGAAGCACTGAGTAAATTTAATGAAATGAAACCCGACCTGGTATTGCTTGATATTATTCTTCCTAAAATGGATGGGTTTCAAATTTTGTCGATTATCAAGAACAATCCTGATTTTAAAAACATACCTGTGGTTATGCTGACTAGTAAAGATGGCCTTTTGAACAAAGTAAAAGGTAAGGTTGCGGGTTCAGCCGCGTATTTAACAAAACCGTTTGATCCCAAACAACTTGTTAAAACGGTCGAGAAATACTTGTAGAACTATTGGCCGATCGCCATAAACAGATAAAAATCATATTTAACCGGGTCATAAACAGGAGGAGCAGAAATGAGTAAAGCAAAAGTCCTTGTCGTTGACGACAGTCCTACAGAGCTGAAAATGATGAGTGAACCGTTTGTTACCGACGGATATGATGTCATCACGGCGATTGATGGTGAAGATGCTCTTGAAAAGACAACTCATGAAAAACCGGATTTAATTGTACTGGACGTGATTATGCCTAAACTCAACGGTTTCCAAGTATGCCGTAAAGTTAAAACTTCTACTGAACTCAAAGATATAAAGATTATCTTATTAACAAGTAAAGATCAGGAAAGCGATAAGTTTTGGGGTAAAAAACAGGGAGCGGATGCATACATTACAAAACCATTTTCAGTTGACGAGTTGCTGGCAACGGCAAAAAAGCTTTTGTAAGATCAGCAGCGCATCACCAGCCGGTTATTACGGAAATGACCATCAAAGGTAATTATGATGAACAGAAAAGAATTCAGCGCCGATAATAAAAAATCCAGGCAGTCATCTGACCCGGACGAACAGTCTGCTTCTCTTGAAGCTCTGATAGCCGAGATTGACATGGAAACTCCCCGGATGCTGGAAGATGAATACTTGAAGAGGCTGAGTATTATCGACAAGTCCATAATGGGTGATTACGGACAGGATCAGTACCTCAAATTCTCTTTGGGAGAAATGCTTTTTGTGCTCCCGCTTTTAAGCGCCCTGGAGATCGGTAACAAACTTCCGGTTACCCAATTACCGAATCTGCCGGGCTGGCTAGTCGGTGTCAGTAATGTCAGGGGGGAAATCGTTTCAATTGTGGACCTGAAATTATTTTTCCAACTCCCACTCGCGGACGTGACATTGGGAAAACGTTTAATAATCATCCACAATTCCAGAATCAAAATCGGTATCATCGTTGATAAAATTTTGGGGATGCTGCCCCTGGATGAGGATGACCAAAATATGCAGGAAGCTCCTCATGAAGGAGAAATTATTTCTGAGTTTATCAAAGGCGTTATCCCGATGGGAGATCAGTCGCTTAATATGCTCAATATCGATCGATTACTGTCCTCATCACACCTGAATCAATTCAATTATGAATAGACCAGGTTATATGGCTTGCAGGGGCCGCCCACTCTTGATGCCTCAAAGGCCCTGGATAGACTCATACATGTAACCCGAAGGGTTAAGCCCGGGCATAAGGGAACAACCCGCGGGACCCGGATAAACAGGATAATAGATAATGGCCAGAACTCCTCGAAGGGAAATGATAAAAGAGTTTATTGAAGAAGTAAAAAGTTATATTCCTTTGCTCTTGGAAGGATTAAACTCCCTGAAAACAGAACCTGGGCGAAATGATATCATAGAAGAAGTTCATCGTCTTTCACATACAATTAAAGGGGCATCTTCACTTGTAGGACTGCACGGTCTAAGCAAGATTTCTTTTCAAATGGAAGAGGAGCTTGAAAATATACTCTCAGGTAATTTTCCAATTACTCAAAATTCGATACAGACAATGCAGATCGTTGTGGATCTGATTAAGGAATATTGCAGGGATTTTTTCACAAAGAAAGCACGTTCCAGGGAGATTTTAAGAAAGACTGTTCTCTCCTTCAGGCGTCTTCACGAACTTCCAACGGATGAAGATAAAAAAATAATCAATGAACTGCTGGATTCTATTCCGGAATACGAAAGTCTTCCGGATGAAACGAAAACGGATGAAAAAACTGAATCCCTCCCATCTTATACCGAACCTTCATATATCGATCATGAGGATTCTGATATCGAAACTGAAATGGACGCGCAAGAAGGACAAAAGCAATATGAAGCCAAAACCCCGGAACCGCTCCCGGAGCTTTTGGAGAGCTTTAATGAAGAAGCGGAAGAACACCTTGAAGAATTCAGCACCGCTTTAAACAATCTTGATTCACAGATTACCAGTCCAGCCCGGATTACACCATCAAGACGTGAAGAGATACGGCAAATCAGGCGTTCGGTTCACACACTGAAAGGAGCGGCAGCCGTCATCGGGCTCCAGGATTTTTCAGGATTTGCCCACAGTCTTGAAGATCTTCTGGACTGGCTTTTTGAGCAAGCCAGGGAGATTACTCCTGATATTATATCTGTTCTGATTGAATCGGCAGATATCCTTGAACGAATTGTCGAAACTCCCATGGAAGCATCATCAAAAAAGGCAGATTTCCTGAAAAAAAAATATTTTGAAATCATGGATTCGGAATCAACCCGTGAAATGGACAAACAGCCCTCCATACAGGAAGATAACGGGATCGATGAAAATGAAATTATCGAACCGGACGAATCTGAATATACTGAAAATAATCTGCCTGATACCGCCATCCTTCCAGCAAAAACACTCAGAGTAAATATCGAGAGAATAGATGAAATGGTAAACCTGGCCGGTGAACTGATTATTGCTTCAAGTGCTTTTGATCAAAAAATGCTGATTTTCCAGGAGTCTGTTAATGAGCTCGAACTTGCCAGAAAACGTCTCAGAGAAATTGCCAGAGAAATGGAAATAAGCTATGAAGTCAAAGCGCTTGAGGGAATTGAAGCGGCTCTTGAATCGAGAGGTTCAATCAATGAAGGAGTATCGATAGATAACAGTTTCGATGATTTTGACAGTCTTGAACTCGACCGCTACTCACAACTTAACCTTATTATTCGTACCCTTAATGAATCATCCATCGATGTCGGCACAATCAACACACAGCTTTCCACTCTTCACAGTGAATTCGACGGTCATCTGACCCGCCAGAGAGTTATTTTAAGTGAACTCCAGGACAAAATGATGCGGGTCCGCATGACTCCCATGGCTGTCATTACAAACAGGTTGCGCCGAACCGTACGCGAAGTGGCTTCAAAGCTCAATAAAAAAGTACAACTTGTTATCGAGGGTGCTGATATTGAGCTGGATAAAATGATCTGGGATAAAATGACGGACCCTCTCATGCATCTGCTTCGGAATGCTGTTGATCACGGTATAGAATCCAGGAAAAAGCGAAAGGGCTTGAAGAAACCTGAAAACGCAACCATCAGGTTAACCGCTGCAAGAGAGGGGAACCAGGTCGCCATCCGCATTATTGATGATGGAAAAGGTCTCGATTACGAAGCGATACGTCATACTGCCCAAAAGGCCAATCTGGCGTCCAATGTTAGTGACCTGTCTAATGATGAACTGTCGGCCTTTATTTTCAACCCCGGATTCAGTACGCGAAAAAAAATAAGCGAAGTTTCCGGTCGCGGAGTGGGCCTGGATATTGTTAAAGAAAATATACGAGATCTAAAAGGCGCTGTGAGCATAACATCTGAAGGAGGAAAAGGTGCCCGCTTTACGATTCGTATTCCTTTGACTCTGGCAACTATAAGGGCGCTTCTTTTCAAGGCGGATGGCCGAATGTTTGCAATCGCTTTAAACGAAATTACCGAAATTGTGCGGGTAGAAAATGATAACATGATACAATATCATGATCATACCATGCACCGGGGCGATGAGGTATTACCGCTTTTTAATATGTCGAATATGTTGAATCCGAATCAAGAGGCAGAGGGGAAAAAGCAATCGTCAAAATATCCTGTTCTGCTGATCATTGAAACCGGTGGTAAACGAGGTGCCGTTATCATCGACTCCCTGGTCGGCCAGAGAGAAATTGTGATAAAAAGTCTCGGCACACTGCTTCATAAAGTGAACGGTATATCCGGAGCCACAATAATGGGAGACGGAAGTGTCGTACCCATTCTTAATATTGAAGAGTATTTTTGGCCCGGAAAGAAAGCAACCCCAAAAACCATACCCCCTGGCAAGGCAGTATCCGATCAGCCCCTGGATATTATGATTGTTGATGATTCAGTCAGCATTCGTCAGGTTGTATCGAGACTGGTAAAAGATCAGGGTTGGACGGCACAAACCGCAAAAGATGGTGTGGATGCCATAGAGAAGCTGGGAAATAAGGTACCGGATCTTATCATACTCGATATCGAGATGCCGAGGATGAACGGTTATGAATTCCTGGGAACATTCAGAACCCTGCCGGGCTGCAGGCGCACACCTGTTATTATACTGAGTTCGAGAACGGCAAGGAAACACCGCGATAAAGCCATCTCCCTGGGCGCTCAGGGCTATATCGTTAAACCGTATAACAGTGATGAATTTGTCAGTCAAATTATAGAACTGACTGAAAAAAATAATTTCTCTGAGGTAATATGACTTCATCAGTATTTAAATTAGTACTCTTTCAGGTGGGTAACCAGCATTATGGAATCGATATGTCTGATGTAAAAAACATAACAGGTGCCGGCATCATTGCTGCTGAAAAAACAGGGAACGAAGAGGAAAAAAGTATATCAAAGAACAATGATGATATTCCGCGGCTTGATCTGTCAAAAATCTTCGACGAAAAAGATTCCGTATTGAATCGAACCCATAAAAAACAGATTCTGATTAAGGACAATACGCGGTATTTCGCTCTTGTTGTGGATCGGGTTGACGGTGTGGTAAATGTGAAACGAAATCACCTTCAACCCCTGCCGCCCATTTTCGGAGAGCCGGCTCGAACCTGCTTTCCGTTTGTTTTAAATCATGATGATCACATTGCACTCATCCTAAATCCGGCATCAATCATTGATGATGATCATTCTGCGACACTGCCGGTTGAGGCAAATGTCGAAACCCAGGGAGATCAGCCGGGGAATTCTGGATACAGTGCGAAGCATTTAAAGCATGATTCCGCCTCCGTTGATAGATCATTAATGATTGACGAGGGGAAAGAAACGATCATTAATTTTGAAAAACAAACAGAAACATTAATGGATCATAATATCCGTCAGGAAGGTATCGCTCCGGACAAGCTTAGAGATATTCTGACCAAAATGATCCATAAAAAAGTATCCGGTAAACTGAAAAACATTTTCAGCCAGGCTCTGGAATCAAATAAACTAAGGGATTAAAAGAATCAAAACCGTTTTTTAATAGTGATGGAAGTACTTACATGACACAATCAGATGACTTGCAGCAAAAAGCGTTGATTTTCCCGGCAATGTCAGAAAAAATTCGGGATCACAATGTTTTTTTCCTGCTCAGTGCAACACAAGTTGAAGAAGTTATTGATGACAGACCTGTTTGCAGGGTCCCATTTTCTCATCCTTATACTGAAGGGATTGCCACCTGGCGTGAACACCTGCTCCCGGTAATCAGCCTGGAAAAATGCATCGGCCTTAAATCAAATACCCTCGGGAAACGCATGCTTGTCGTACGAACCAGTGACAGCAGGAAAGTCAGGCCGGATGGTTTAAAAGGCATACTCAGAATAAGTGCTGAAATTAGAAATGTTACAATCCCTTTCCCCTGCACCACCGTGCAGCCGGATGAAAAAATAAAAAATATCTTTATGATAAAGGGTTTGTTTGAGTGGGATGATGGGCTGCTCATCATACCCGATATTCAGAAAATCATTAACGGTAAAACAGAACCAGGATCTGCTTGAAATGGTCTCAAATGGCGCATAGTCCCGGGAGTCCGTATGTATCATAAGACAAAACTGGAAAACGGCATTATCGTCGTAACAGAATCGATGCCTCAGGTTCGATCGATTTCCATGGGTTTTTTAGTCGATGCCGGGCCCTATAATGAAACCCCGAAACAAAACGGGCTCGCACATCTGGTTGAACACACCATGTTCAACGGAACCAGCAGCCGGGATGCTTCTCAAATTTCACGGATGATGGATGAAGCCGGCGGATATATGGGGGCATTCACCGCAAGGGATTATACATGTTACACGGCCACCGTACTGGATGATTACAGGACGTATGCCCTTGACCTTATGGGCGACATATTACTGAATTCAATATTCCCGGAAGATAAACTTGAAACGGAAAAGAACGCCATACTGCGCGAAATAGATATGTCCCTGGATATACCGAATAACGCGGTACATGCGCTGCTAAAAGATACCATTTGGCCCGGACACCCGCTGGGACGCTCTATTTCCGGAACACATGAAACAGTCAACTCATTCACCCGTGAAGATGTGATTTATTTTGTACATGAAAACTACCTGCCGGATCGAATCATCATTGCTGCAGCCGGAAACCTGGATCACCACGATTTCGTGGCACAGGTCCGGGATGCTTTTTGGCGCATGCTGGGCCAAAGCGGCAAAGAAGAAAGTGATAAAGCTCAATTTAATTCCGCTATAGCCATTAGGAATACGGATGTGTCACAGATCTATTTCTCAATCGGTATCCGGGCACTTCCCTATGCGCATAAAGACCGCTATAGTTTATATATATTAAATAATATACTCGGTGGCGGATTCAGCTCCCGGCTTTACCGTCATTTACGGGAAGAACTCGGTTTTGTTTATCACATCAGTTCTGAATACATTGCTTACCGGGATGAGGGGTTATGGGTCATTGAAGGAAGTACATCCCAGGAAAACTTCATGCATGTTTTAAAATTGATACTTGCCGAATTAACACAACTGATCACCGTGGATAAACCGGTTGATGAAGAAGAGCTTTGGAAAGCAAAAATGCAAATCAGGGGACATCACATGATATCCGGGGAAGATACCAATACCCGTATGAGTCGTCTCGCCACACAGGAACTCTACTTTGGAGAATATCTTGGATCGGACAATGTGCTTGCGAATATTGAAAATATAGATATTCAAATGATAGAAAAACTATCCCGTGAAACCCTGGCGGAAAATATCAGAAAACCGGCAATCGCGGTTGTAGGACCGGAAATATCGAAATTCTATGATGCCATTAAAATTAATGAGCTATTGGGGAAACTTTTTTAAGAATAATTACATTTTTTAAAAGGGGGTGATGATATGAGTATTGACCCGGCCGTGAAAAAAAATTGGATTGTGGTTCAAAAAAAGTTTGATGTCCCTGTCAATGCAATCGGTGTTAAAATTGATCCCAAAGATGAGCGGACTCTCAAGGTTTGGAAAGAAGAGGGAATAGATGAATTTGTTAAGAAATGAACCCGGTGCGATCCCATGGAGAAAGGGCAGGTAATCCCTGCCCTTGATGCACCAGATTAGAATGCTATGTTCCATTCGGACTATTCCTTTCACTTTAAAAAAAGAGGGATGTTCCGCATGGGAAATAGCGGTCACTCAAGGAGGATAACAATGGCTGAAAAAAACATTCTGGTGGTTGAAGACAGTCCGACAAACCTTCGGCTGATTAAGGAGCTTTTAGAGGATAACGGTTATCATATTTTAACTGCAATCGACGGTGAAGAAGCCTTGTCAAAGGCTGTTGATGAACACCCTCACCTGATCGTACTGGATGTTATCCTGCCTAAGAAAAATGGCTTCCAGGTATGCAGACAGCTGAAGACTTCGCCATCAACGCAGGATATTAAAATCGTCATGCTGACAAGTAAAACACAGGACAGTGATCGTTTCTGGGGATTGAAACAGGGAGCGGATGAATATATGACAAAACCGTTTACAGACGATGAACTGCTCACAAATGTAAAAAAGCTTTTATAATCTCTTTTTTTAATTATGGTGATACAATTGATGGTTTCGTAAAGAGTTCAAATTCAAGGCGTGCAAATTTCGTAATCATGAAGCGTACTTATAGTACGTTGAATGATTGCGAAATACAGCACAACGCAGAAGTTGGACTTTTTACGAGACCGTCAACATTTATTTAGAATGATCCGACAATAGTTTAATGGTTTGAAAATATATAAACGGAGGTAACACATGTCCTCATTGACCAATTTGTTTTCAAAAACGGGTATACCCCAAGTTAAGGGATTTATTGACTCAAGAGTATCCCTAAAAATTCTTATCGCCAGTATTTTGGGCTTTATCGCTGTTATTGCCGCTCTTGTATGGTTAAACATAATATCACAGGAAGACCTTCTGCTGCAGCAGGAAAAAGCTGTTCTGGAAACACAAATACAAATCCTTAAAGGTCAGATCAAAAACAGTGAAAAACTTGCTCTGGCCCTTGCAACCGTCACAAGCAGCCGGTCGGATGTACAGGATATCTTTGCTGACCGGGACAGGGAAGCCCTTGCAGCCCTTACTGTACCCGGCTTTAATTCTCTTTTGCCAATTATTGGTACCGCGACGAAAAGCCAGTTTCATATCCCGCCCGCAAAATCATTTCTTCGTCTGGACAATCTTGAATTATACGGTGATGATCTTTCTGGGTTCCGTCCGGCTGTAAACAGGGTTAACTTTGAAAAAGTTCCTACAAGCGGTATAGAAATCGGTCGATATTCCGCGGCGATACGTGGTATTGTACCGATATCTTCAGAAGACGACCATATGGGCTCTGTGGAATTTGGAACAGGTTTAAGCTCTGAATTTCTTGCCGGCATCAGCACAGAATACCACATCAACTCCGCGATCTATTTTTATACCAAAGCATCGGAACTTAATGCCTTTTTCCAAGCCATGGAAAAAAAAGACAGGATAAGAATCAAAAAACAGGATTTTATGGAATTTGCAACAAGCTGGGGAAAAGGCAAAATAAAAACACCCGCAGACATTTATAGCCAGCGTGTCAATGCCGTAAAGAAAGGAACCAAAGATATTTACTATCATTATGATAATCCAGGCAAACAGACCATTGCCATAACTGTTCTGCATGACTATAACAACAGTTCCATTGGTACACTTGAAGTGCACCTGGACAGGACCCTGGTACTTGCCCAGATCGCGCAAAGTCAATATATCGCTCTGGCTGCAGGACTTTCCCTTGCCCTGGTGGGCAGCTTACTGATCTGGTTTCTTGTCAACAAAACCGTCGGGAAACCGGTCCGTGAAATCACAAATGTATACCATGAAATCGGAATGGGAAATTTTGCCGCCCGTACCACCACAAAAACGACTGATGAGCTCGGCACCATGGCTTCTTCATTGAATGCCATGCTTGACAATACACTGGTACTGATTCAAAGTCAGGAACAGCGTGATGCGGTTCAGAAATCAATCATGAAACTTCTTGACGAAGTCAGTGCTCTGACCGATGGCGATCTTACAGCGCGAGCCGAGGTGACTGAAGACGTTACAGGTGCTATCGCGGATTCGTTTAACGCAATGGCCGAACAGTTAAGTCACGTTGTCCGGGACGTTAAGAAGGCAACCATTAAAGTGGGTACCACATCAAAAGATATCAGTCTCTCCACCGAGAAACTGTCGAACACCAGTGAGACACAGGCAGTCCAGATCACAAACGCGATATCAACCATCAATAAAATGTCTGCCGCCATCAAACAGATGGCTGAATTTGCCATAAAGTCCACTTCAATTTCTGAACAATCAATGATTCACGCAAAAGATGGAGCCCAGGCGGTCCAGGACACAAACCGAGCAATGGAAGCGATTCGTGATAACGTCCAGGAAACCGCACGCACAATCAAACGTCTGGGTGAAAGCTCCCAGGAAATCGGTAATATCGTGCAGCTGATCAATGATATTGCCGACCGGACATCCATCCTGGCGTTAAACGCGTCCATTCAGGCAGCTATGGCCGGTGAAGCCGGACGAGGATTCGCCGTGGTCGCGGAAGAAGTCCAGCGTCTTGCCGAACGTTCCACCAGTTCAACAAAACAAATCGATGCGCTTGTTAAAAACATACAGGGTGAAATCAATGAAGCCGGCACCAGCATGGAAGAAAGCATCCAAAGGGTTGTGCAGGGTTCCAGACTGGCTGATGGTGCCCATAACAAACTCCAGGAAATTGAAAAGGATTCGATGGATCTTGCCAGACAGATCCAGTCGATTACCCATGCCGCGAATGCACAGGCTAAGGTCTCGACTGAAATTTCACATACCATGGAACGTGTCGGTAAAACCACCACCCAGACAGCATCTGCCAGTAAGCAGACCGCATTGTCCATGAAGTCAATGGCTGAAACTGCTGATCAGTTGCGTGAATCTGTGGAAGTCTTTAAACTGGGTGATGATATTTCCGATAGTGACAAGAATGCTCAAGACAGGAAAGTGGCATGATTCATTTAAACCATCGTCAGCAGGGGAAATTGTTCATATCATAAAACGCCTTAAAAAGTAAAAACCAAATGGAGGCAATAAATATGCTGAAAAAATCATTTTTTTCAATTCTCATCATTCTCTGGTTATTTTCCGGTGCAGACGCCGCAACAATAAAGATCGGCCTGAATTATCCTGAAACGGGAACATATTCGGTTCAGGGCAAGGCCCAGCTGCGTGCGGCAAAAATGGCGGCGGAAGAGATCAATGCAAAGGGAGGCATTATGGGCAGGAGGATTGAACTGTTATCCAGGGATTCAAAATCAGAGCCCATAACTTCCGAAAAAAATGTTAAAGACATGATCGGTGAGGGTTGTGAGATGATTTTTGGAGGTTCTGCCAGCAATGTGGCGATAAAAAGTGGTAAAACCGCGAAATCGAAAGATAAGCTCTTTTTCGGAACCCTGACTTACTCCAATTCCACAACCGGTAAAGAAGGCCACAAACATATATTCAGGGAATGCTACAACGCCTGGATGGGGGCAAAAGTACTCAGTAAATATTTAAAAAGCAAGTATGAAGGCAAAAAATTTTTCTATGTCACCGCTGATTATACCTGGGGCTGGACCACCGAAAAGTCGATTCGCCAATTTTCAGATACCCTTGACAAAAAAATACATAAACGAGTGTATGTTCCATTTCCCAACGCGGTCGAGATGGATTTCCACCGGGCCATTTCAAAAGCAAGATTTTCAAACGCGGATGTTCTGGTGCTGGTATTATTCGGAAAAGATATGGCCAAGGGTGTAACCGCGGCAGTCAATATGGGATTAAAGGAAAAAATGGATATTGTGGTTCCAAACCTAACCCTCGGGATGGCGGAAACCGCAGGGCCCTCAGTTATGGAAGGGGTTGTCGGAGCACTGCCATGGTCCTGGAACATACCTTTTTCCTATGACTATGAACGGGGGAAAAAGTTTGTAAGGGATTTTGCCGGGAGGTATAATGCGTACCCTTCAACCTCGGCAGCTTCTGCGTATACAATTTTGTATGAATATAAAAACGCGGTTGAAAGGGCGAGAACATTCGATACCGGCTCTGTTATCGCCGCCCTTGAAGGACATAAATACAGGTTATTAAAAGACGACCAGATTTGGCGCAGGTTCGACCACCAATCCACCCAGACGGTTTATGCTGTAAAATGCAAACCGCAGGCGGAAGTTCTGAAAGATAAGTTTAAGCAGGACTATTTTGAGATTATCGGTGTCATGTCCGGTGAAGAGGCCGCAAGATCTAAGGAAGAGTGGATGGCTGCCAGAAAGAAGGCCGGAAAACCGGTAGCGCTGGAATAAATTCGGCTTCATGACTTCAACACGGAGAGCTGACACATGAAAGAAAAAAGAAACCTCAAAAGAAGGCATTTGATTTACTACCTCAAAGTATTCGACAGGAACAGTAATGAGCTGCTCGGAAACCTGATCGATATTACACCAAACGGGATACAACTGATTACTGAAAACCCCCTGGAAACGGGTATCCTGTTTAAGCTGAAAATGGTTTTGCCAAAAACGATTCTGGATAAATCCGAACTGATTTTTGATGCCAAAAGTATCAGGTGCGACAGGGATATTAATCCCAATTTTTACATCACCGGGTTTCAATTGCTTAATGTTTCAAAGGACCATCATGCGATTATTGATCAACTGATCGATGATTCAGGATTTCAGGACTGAGGGTTCACCAGTCACATGTCTTATAAAAATCTCTCTCGTTGGGAACGGTATTTCAATCCCTTCTTTATTGAATATGGATTTTACCTTATCTGTTACATAAGAAATCGTATCCATGCGTCTGCGCGCGTTTTCAATCCATATCCTCAGTTGAAGATCGACTGAGGATTCTCCAAAATTTCTGACCACCACCTTTGGCGGCGGGGTCTGTGATAACCATTCAACAGAATCGGCAACTTTAAGTATCAGCTCTTTGACCTTATCAATGTCGGAATCATAAGCAACCCCGATATTGATACGCACCCTGATCTTTGAATTAATGATGGTATAGTTGATAATATCGCGTTTCATGATTTCATTATTGGGAATAATAATCACAATATTGTCTGTGGTCTTTATCTTTGTCGCCCTTAACCCGATATCGATCACATCGCCCCATGTGGAACTCCCGGAGGGAGCATTCCAAACTTCTATCCTGTCACCCAGCTCAAACGGCCGATCAACAATCAGCAGAATCCCTGCAATGAGGTTTGAAAGTGTATCCTTGGCCGCAAATCCGATCGCAACTCCCGCGATACCCGCGCCGGCTATAATCGGCATAATATTGATGCCCAGTATATCAAGTGCGAATATAATCGCTATCGAAAAAATGATGGCGCCGGTAAATTTGTTAAGAATGTCAAAAACAATATCATCTATTTTATTTTCGGTTTTTGTGACAATACGGGTTTCCAGATACTTTAGGGCAAGAGTGACAAATTCTTTTACCGGTACCGCCGTAAGCAGGAGCATTACAGCATAAAATACTTTCCCAAGCCACTTGACATTAAAAATTCCCAAGATGTAGCTTCCCGTAATAAAAACAATGACATAAAAAACAACCTTTTTGATCAACGGAAAGGTCTGTAAATTTTTTTGGAAAAATTCGGTTCTTTTTATTTTTTTTTCAAATGAGTTTAATATGAATTTCAATATTAGCCATATTAAAAGCGAACCGATGATGGCGGCAATACTCTTCAGAAGAACGCTCATATAAATGGAATCTCCGTTCAACATGCCTTTAAGGTTTTCAATAATCGAATACACGTTTTCCATAAATCACCTTTTTTTTTCAATTCAATAGAGATGGTTTCAAAACCTTCGATCGGGTGTTGGTGCGGCCTGCTGTGGCTGCCCTTCACTTTAGAGGTGGAGTAAAAATCCGGGTCCAAAGGGCCCGGCTTTGACTTGTCCGCCATAGCTTTAGCGGCGGTGGAACACCCCTATAAGGGGATTTAACAAGTGCCTAAAGTGCTCTTAAGTGACTAAAGTGCCTTGTATGAATTCTGTCTGTTTTTATTTAAAAGATGGAGCTTATAGCGACTCCGGAACTTTAGGCACTTTAGTGCACTTTAGTGCACCTTAGCTCACTTTAGGCACTTTGATTTATTTCTCAGGCAGAGCCATTTATCTCTGACCTGGCCCAAAGGACCAGGTTTTATTTGATAAAATAAAAGATTTGAACCATTGACAGAACTCGAAATATCAGGCTCTAATATCACTTAAAATCAACCAACATCCCAAGAGTGTCTTTGATGCGTTCATCCGAAGATTTATTTTCTTCAGATAGAATATCCCTGATCCTGAGCAGCTTATTTTTTAAACCGGAAACAGTCATCTCCAGGTCCTGTATTGTCTGCCCGGCGTTTTTTTCCGTAATATCCATGGCCTCACGCAAATCACCCGCATTCTTTTCGAGGACCTTCAGGCTGTTAATCCTTTCAAGCCGTATCATCAATTCATCGAAATTAATCGGTTTCTGCAGGTAATCCGCGGCCCCTTTTTTCATTGCTTCAACAGCTGTATCAACTGAAGCATGTGCTGTCAGCAAAATGACATGAGTATTCTCATACCTTCTTTTTACCGCATCCAATACCCCGATACCATCGATACTTCCGGGCATCATTAAATCGGTCAGAATCACATCATAGGGCTGCTCTGAAATATATTCAACTGCTTCTTTACCACTCTTTGCGGTCTCAATAACATACCCCTGCCTGTTCAATTTCTTTTCGATCAGCAGTAATGTTACCGGGTCATCATCGACAGCCAGAATTTTTAATTTTCCCATTATTTGCTCCTTAATCAACTGGAACCGATATTTAAATCCCGCATTGTTTTTAAAACTATCTCTATTCCTCTTTCTTATTCAACCCGCTGGTAAAAAATGGTTCGAAGATGCCTTTTGGGTTCAAATCTTGAGCAGATACCGGTGAGCGATTCGGTAGAGCCTATAACAAGATACCCTCCCGGTTCCATGGCGTTTGCCAATTTGTTAAACAGCTTTTTCCTGTCTTCCATATTAAAATATATCGCCACATTTCTGCAAAAAATGATATCAAACTTACCAAGACTTTCAAAAGGCTTTAACAAGTTTAGCTTTTTAAACAATATCATGGCCCGGATGTCATCATTAATCTTCCAGCCATCACCATTGGGACTAAAATATTTCTTAAGGATATTGGGGGGAAGTCCCCTTTCAATTTCAAACCTGTTAAATTTACCGTAACTGGCCCGGGCAATGGCCTCGTCAGAAATATCGGTGCCAAGCAATTTGATAGTGTACCTGTTCGGATTGAGGAACAGTTCTCTCAATACAATGCTGATGCTGTATAATTCCTGTCCGGTTGCGCAGGCGGCGCTCCAGATACGAATGGGTATGGGTAACAGCTCGGAAGCGTTAAGTGTTTTTCGATCAATCAAATCCGGAAGAATTTTATGTTGAAGCACCTCAAACGGCCCTGTATCTCTGAAAAATAGTGTTTCATTGGTTGAAATTGCACCGATAATTTTATTTGCGATCGAGCCTGTCATGTCTGATTTGGCTCTTGTGCATAATTCACCATAAGATCTGCACCCGGTTTCCTCCAAAATCCCGCTCAATCTTGTCTCGATCAGATAGGATTTATTGGATTCCAGATAAATACCTGAAATATCATGTATATATTTAGCAATGAGCCGGAACTCATCCGGATTAATTTCAATCATTATAATTTTGGCTTCTTAAATAATGTAATGGTTTATCTGTTCCGGGATTTTGCGGATTTCTTCATCCATCCCGGTTCGATTTGTTCGTGTGACCACATTCCCATGATCCACTATCTTACCGTTCTGCATATTTCCTCGGATATTTTATTTAACGGTGAAATCACATCCGCGATCCCCGCATTGATCGGTTCCTTCGGCATCCCGTAGACCACACAGGTTGCCTCATTTTGTGCAATAATAGTTGATCCGTTTTCCTTCATCAATTTAATGCTTTCCGCGCCGTCAGCCCCCATACCTGTCATGATGACACCGGTATTACGACCCGTATAATGTTTTGCTATGGACCTGAAAAGATAGTCAACGGATGGTTTGCAGCTGTTTTCAGGCGGATCATCCGTAATTCTGATGATCATATCTGAATCACCAAGTCCGACCGCGACTTTCATTTGTTTTCCGCCCGGAGCGATAAAAATAGTATTCGCCTGAATCGGTTCACCATCACCGGCCTCTCTGACCTCCAATTTGCATTTTAAATTAAGGTTCATGGCCAGCGACTTTGTAAAAATTGGAGGCATATGCTGTACCACAAGGATAGGAACATTTAAATCCCCGGGAAGTTCCGGAAGCATTTTCGAAAGCGCATTCGGTCCCCCGGTTGAAATACCGATTGCTACAATTTTTGATTTACTTTTTTTCCGTTTGCCATGAGTGTTTATTCGCTGTACCACATCGGCTGATTCCCGAAATCCCCTGATGTCATTACTGCCTGTTTCGGGAGTTCTCTTGCCTTTTAAAATATTTCTTATTTCCACGCGCCTCTTAAACGCTTTGAGCATGGGAATAAAAATATTTTTCAGCCGATCTCTGTTTTCCCTGAGATTACCTTCCTGTGGTTTTGTAATAAAATCAAAGGCGCCCAGCTCCAGAGATTTCATGGTAATTTCTCCGCCCTGTTTCGTTAAGGTGCTTAGCATTATGGCGCCAATGTCGAGTCCTTCCTTTTTAATATGGGAAAGTACTTCAAGACCGTTCATTTCAGGCATTTCAATATCCAAAATCAATAGATTGGGTTTCAGCCTGTCAATTTTTGCCAGAGCGATCCTTCCGTTATTGGCAATACCGACGACTTCAATACCCGGAATCTCTTTCAGAATGTCACTTACAACCTTGCGGTAAACAACCGTGTCATCGACCACAAGCACTTTTAAAAACCGATTTTCCATTATTTATATGTACTTTTCCATTTTATAAAGTAAACCTGCATATAAACCATTACTAAATTTGATGGTTTCGTAAAAAGTCCGAATGTGATGGTTTCGTAAAGAGTTCAAATTCAAGGCGTGCAATTTTTGTAATGATGAAGCGTACTTATCGGACCTGCCCTGTTAAATCTGTATTTTTCATTTAACCGGGGCGTTGAATCATTGCAAAATGCAGCACAACGCAGAAGTTGGTCCGCCTACGGCGGATTACGAGACCGTCAAATTTGAAATGAACTTCCTATTGATCTGCTTTAAGGACTTCCTCTATCTCAAGAATACCGACAAGGAGTTTACTGGTCTTAAAAACACCTTTAAAATACTTGCCCTGGACACCTCCCAGATTTACCGGGGGGGGCTCTATCTTGGTTTTATCCGCAGGTATAACATCGCTGATCCTGTCAACCAGGAGCCCCACATGTTCGCTTTTTGAGTTAACAATTATATTCCGCGTTTTTTCATTTACCTGTGTTGATGCCAGACCGAGTTTTCTTGCCAGATCAATAATCGTAACAATCTGTCCTCTCAAGTTGAGAATGCCCATAACATATTCCGACGCCTGGGGTACTTGAGTCATCTCCATAAGTTTATTGATTTCCTGTATCTTGAGAATATCCATACCGCATACAGCCCCGCCCACGTAAAATGTGGCGAGTTCTATTATCTTGTTTTCTGAATTGTTTTCCGCTGGTTTTGACATTATGTTTTCCTCTCAATAATGCTTGCTAAATAGTATTTAATACTGTTCAGCAGTTTTTCCCGGTCAAGTTTGATTTGGTAGTCATCGATACCGACCTCCTTGCCGCGTGCGACTTCCTCCTCGCCGGCCAGGGTCGTGACCGCGATGATCGGCATATCAGAAAAACGATCGTCTTGTCTGATTTTTTGTGCCAGACCAAACCCGTCAAGGTTAGGCATTTCTATATCCAGAACCACCAATAATATCTCATCCGCGTGCTCCTGGAGCACTTCCCAGGCGATAAGCCCATCTTCCGCCTCCAGCACATTATATCCTTCATCCTTCATATAGTTTGTGACCTGTTTTCGAAAAAAATTGGAATCTTCCGCATAAAGGATGGTCGGTGTGATTCCTTTGTTTGAAGGAACAGCTTTTTTTCCGACAAACCATTCCGGGTTAAGGGTTTTGACCAGTCCATACACATCCACCAGCTGGGTCGTATTTTCCCCTACAATCATTGAACCGACAATCCCGGACTGCCTGAGTGTGGTCTCATCGATTTCGGTTGATACTTCCACCGCGTCTATAGGTCCTATCCCTAGCAGTCCGATTTCCCGCTCAGTAATGCTGAATACGATTACAAGAAGATCTTCATCCGAAGCGAGGGGTCTGACATCGGCGACCTGGTCGATCGTAAACAGGGCAAGACTTCCGCCCCGGTACTGCATTACTTTTTTTCCTCCAACATCTTCGATCATTTTTTCATTTATTTTTTCAATGCGCTCCACCTGGCTTAGGGGAACGGCAAACTGTTCATCAACCGCACTCCTGAAAACAAGAAGTGACTGCATTTCTGTCTTAATAACTCTTTCTTCTTCTACTTTTCTGGTCACTTCAGCCGCGCGATCACTCCCTTCAAGGGAAGTCAGGCCGGCCATCCGCGCCAGGTTACCCACATCGAGTATCAGCGCAACACGACCGTCACCCATAATTGTGGCGCCCGCGTATCCTTTGCAGTTCTTTAAATGCCTTCCCAGGGGTTTTACGACAATCTCTTCAGAATCGCAGAGCTGGTCGACAACCAATCCGTATTTCATTGCACCTGTAGAGACCACAACAATATTCAAGGCGCTCTGTGCCAGATAGCGTCTGTCGGGCTGTTCTCTTTCGATAATATTACGGTCAGGGACTTTCTCTTCGTTTTTATCCTTCTCCGCGTTCTTCAAAATGGAGCTTTTTTTAGATCTCCTATCCGCGATATTTTTTCTCTTGTCGACTTTTTCGATTTTTTCATTTGGATCATAATAAACAGATCTGGCACCAATAACGTCAGTCAAACGGATTAAGGGCAGGAGGTTCCCGCGCAAACGGACAACCTCGGCGTCACCCACTCGCTCGATCCGATCTTTTACCTGGCTGGCGGGAATCCTGAGAAGCTCCTCGAGGTTGACTTGGGGAATGGCGTAGCGTTCCCCCCCTGTCAGAGTGATCTGGCTCGGAATAATCGCCAGGGTAAGGGGCAGTTTAATCCGAACCGATGTTCCAACACCCAGTTGAGATTCGACGTCTGTCTGTCCGCCCAGCTTGTCGAGATTGGTTTTAACAACATCCATACCAACACCTCGGCCGGAAAAACTGGAAACCTCTTTTGCTGTAGTAAAACCCGGCAAAAAAATAAGATTTATTTTTTCTTTATCGGACATCATCCGTGCCTGGTCTTCGGTTATCAAACCCTTGGAAACAGCGGTCGCGGCAAGTCTTTCACCATCCAGCCCCCTGCCGTCATCAGAAATCTCGATATTTACCTGCCCTGCCGAGTGATAAGCCCTTAGGAAGATTGATCCGATAGAATTCTTACCCATCCTGATTCTTTCATCAGGCAGTTCTATGCCGTGATCCACTGCATTTCGAACAAGATGGGTTAAAGGATCATTGATCGCTTCAATGATTGTTTTATCAAGTTCTACTTCTCTTCCTTCGATACCCAGTTCTACTTCTTTACCCAGAGCCCGGGATAAATCCCGAACCACTCGGGGAAATTTGTTGAACACGTTACTGATTGGTTGCATCCGGGTTAACATGATGGCTTCCTGCAATTCTGAAGTGATCAGATCGATTCTCTGACCCGCGCTTTCAGATATTCTTTTGTCTCCGGTGGCAATGGATTGAAGAAGCTGATTACGGCTCAATACAAGTTCACCGGCCAGCGTCATGAGATTATCAAGAAGGCTCACATGCACTCTCAAACTTGTTTCCGGGGTTGAAGCAGCCGCGGCTGCCATTATGATATCGTCAGTTTCCATGACCACTTCTTTCGGAGACAACTTTTTTTTATCTTTTTGCATTTTTACCTTTTTTTGGGGTGCTTTCTTCACGGCTGTTCTTTTTGATTTCCTGGTATCCGGTAATGGACTGACAATGAGGTTCGCGCCTAATGTCAGTATTTTTTCTTTATTCAATGAAAAAAGGAGTATGAGATCCTCCGGTTTTAATATTGTGGCAAATACGATAATCAGCGGCACACTCGAGGGTAAGTCTTTTTGATCCAGCATACCAATTTCTTTAAGATCAATCTCTCTTGCCAGAATAGATCCGGTCGATGTAATTTCCTTTATAAATCCTTCAAAGGACTTATTTTTTCTGTGAACATCTTCAATCAGATCCAATTCTATCAGATATACTCTTTTCCCCTCATCAAATGAATCTGCAAGCTCAGCTTTGTTCAAGCTGAAAATAATATCCCTCCCCGGGAATTTAATATCAATTGTTTCAATCTCTTGAAGTGGGACCTCGGATTCCTTTTTCTTTTCTTCTATTTCACTTTCTACAGATGTTTCTATTTCTATCGCTTTTAAAGCTTCAACATGCGTGGCAACATCCATATCGTTGCTCGAAGTGGGATCTTTAACGAGATCTCTCAGTTTATCTGAGGCAAGCAGCAATACATTTATAATTTGGGTATTGGGAATCATTTCCCGGCTTCGGATCCTGCCAAGTATATTTTCCATTTCGTGTGTGAGGGCACCGATGGTACTCAGCCCCATAAAACCGGCACTCCCTTTGATGGAATGCGCAGCACGATATACCTTGTTTACCAATTCTTCATCTATATCTGCCCCGGCTTTTTCAATAGCCAAGAGGTCGTTTTCAATATCTAGCAGATGTTCCACTGATTCTGTGATAAAAAGCTGAAACGTCTCTTCATCAATATTACCCATAATTTCCTCCAGTTTATGTGCGTTCAACCATTCACGGAAAGCGTTGGAGACCCAATCGGTTGTCCGCGGCATCTAATGAGTATTTCAATGATAAAACACTTCTCAAATGCAGTTTTTTGTATATTTCGGTAAATCGATGACCCGGGATGAATTCCTGATACTTCGATTATTCGGCTGTTTCAAGATTAAAATGCCTGTTAAGATGAATGGTTTTAAAAAGATGATAGAGTTTTTTGGGAACATTGACCAAAGACAGGCTCTTTCCGGTATTTTTCTGTGTGTTATACGCCGCGAGGATAATGCTCAAGCCCACAGGATCAATTTTCTTTACATCGGAAAAATCCAATATAATGTTATTAATCTCCTGTTCCATTATTTTCAGCAGTTTTGCCCTTATTTGGTTTGCTTTCGCGGCTGTAATGTCTTTACCCGGTTTTATGACCTTCCCATTCGGTTGATTATTAACGGCCGTCATCTCAGCCTCCCTGTTATCATTATTGAGAATACCCGCAGCTTGGTTCTCCATTATAATTCTTAACACTATTTAAATGACTCAAAATATAATATATCCTTGTCAATTAATTGACGATATTGATCTGTTTACGGATATTTAAACTCTAAAAGCCGATTAGCCGATTGAATGAAAACGGCAGTCGATGATCCTGAATTAGACTATTCTGTTAGTATAACACAGATATCGATTCCATTGCGCTGTGTCGGACTCAATCTCCATACAACTCATCAGCAGACAACAATGAATTCTGCAAACAATGTGCCAATAGTTTTGAATGGATACACCTCATGATTTACAATGGTAGCGTTTTTAAGATGTTACGTAGACTTTGACGTGTTTTTGAGACCGGTTCAAACCATGCCCGTAATCACTCAGAGGCTCCATTGATATCAATTATTTTACTGTCCCCAAGATAATGACGTGTTTTATACCGTGTGATATTCATTAATTTCCTTGAGATTTCTGTAATCCGCTCTACCTGTTCAGCAATCGTGACCACCATTTCATACCGTGAATCATCTTCCGGAATTTCGGACATCAAAAGTGTTGTATATCCGGAAACAACCTGAAGGGGTTGATTCAGTTCATGGCAAACACCACCGGCCAGCTCCAGTATCGCTTTAAGTTTCCCTTTTTCCAAAAGCCTGTCGCTCATGATTCTCTGGGTGATGGCTGAATTTATCCGTGCCGTCAACTCCACTCTGTTTATGGGTTTGCAGACATAGTCCGTTCCGCCGGCATAAAAAGCTTCTTCCAATGTGCTGTTGTCCGTATCGGCTGTTACAAAAATAACAGGTATACTGCGTGTATTTTGGTCCTGCTGCAGAATCTTACATACTTCAATCCCGCTCATTTCAGGCATCTTAATATCAAGGAGTATGAGCTGGGGTTTAAAATTTCTTGCCTTTTCAATACATTTTTTACCATTTGTCGCAGTTATGATATCAAACTTACCTTTTTCCAGGATGGCCTGAACCATCTGGATACTGATGGTATCGTCATCGACAATAAGAATTGTATTCCCTGCCAGATTGATTGAATCGGACATCTGGACTCCTTTTTTATGAATGAATTGATATCTCCAACATTAATATCGGACAATCATCCGAAAAACTTGATTTTTTTTTTAAAAATTACATGCGGCCGTAATTTTTATCCAGGGAGGAACGAATTCAGCACACTTGGGGCAAAACGTAATCGATCTTATTTTCCGGTTCATACTACCAATGGTTTAACCCGCTATTTCTTGGAAAAAAAATATCCGGCTTTAAAATACTCACGATTCATACGCGCGATATTTGTGATGGATATTTCCTTGGGGCATTCTGCTTCGCACTCTTTTTCATTTGTACAGTTCCCAAAACCAAGCCTGTCCATCTCACGAACCATCGATAACGCCCGGCCGGCCGCTTCGGGTTTACCCTGGGGCAAAAGTGCAAGCTGTGAAATCTTCGCACCGATAAAAAGCATTGCGGAGGCATTTGGACACGAAGCAACACAGGCACCGCACCCGATACAGGCAGCCGCGTCCATAGCCAGCTCAGCAATATCCTGTGGTATCAGTATTGAATTTCCATCCGGGGCGCCGCCGGTGTTCACGGATATATAGCCTCCTGCGGCAATAATTTTGTCCAAAGCGCTTCGGTCAACCACGAGATCCTTTATTATTTTAAAAGCCCTCGAACGCCACGGTTCGATTACAATAGTATCACCGTCTGAGAAATGTCTCATATGCAGCTGACATAATGTGGTCTCTTTTTCAGGACCATGCGCACGGCCATTTACAACAGTCCCGCACATACCGCAAATCCCCTCCCTGCAGTCGTGATCAAATGCAATCGGATCATCACCATCCAGTGTTAAATTGTCGTTTACAATATCGATCATCTCCAGAAATGACATATCGGTTGAAATATGATCCGCCCTGTATGTTTCCAGATGCCCCTTATGTTCAGGTCCTTTTTGACGCCAGACCTTTAAAGTCAGATTAATGGTCTTTGTCATTTGTAACTCCTTTGTGATAATTCCACATGTTCAAATACCAGTTGCTCCTTACGCATAACAGGATCCGCATCTTTACCTTTGTAATCCCACGCGGAAACATGACTGAAATTCTCATCATCCCGCTTTGCTTCATTTTCACTGGTCTGGAATGCCTCATTAAAATGACCGCCGCACGACTCCCGGCGGACAAGAGCATCCATGACCATTAATTCGCTAAATTCCAGAAAATCAGCCACACGCCCCGCGCGTTCAAGGCTCTGATTGAATTCAACATTTGATCCGGGCACCCGCACGTTTTCCCAGAATTCTTCTCGAAGTTCCTGGATCAGCCTGCGGGCTTTTTCAAGCCCCTGATCATTTCGTGCCATGCCGCAGTGATCCCACATAATCAGGCCAAGCTGCTTATGAAAATCATCCACAGTCCGTTTCCCGTTTATGGAAATCAGTTTTTCGATACCCTCTCTAACGTGTTGAGTTGATTCAGTAAATGCCGAATGACTTTCATTGACTCCCTCCAGAGTTGTCCCGGCAAGATAACCTCCAATGGTATAAGGGATAACAAAATATCCATCCGCGAGACCCTGCATAAGCGCGCTGGCTCCGAGACGGTTCGCTCCATGATCTGAAAAATTCGCTTCCCCCATCACAAAAAGTCCGTCAATGGTGCTCATGAGGTTGTAGTCCACCCATAGACCGCCCATGGTGTAGTGTACGGCAGGATAAATCATCATGGGTGTTTCATATGGATTATCCGCTGTAATTTTATCGTACATATGAAACAGGTTACCGTATTTCTTGGCAATAAGATCCTTTCCATCCCGTTTAATGGCATCTTCAAAATCCAGGTAGACAGCCAGACCGGTTTTACCGACACCTTTGCCGTTATCACACTGTTCCTTTGCGTTACGTGAAGCCACATCCCGGGGTACCAGGTTCCCAAAACTGGGGTACTTGTTTTCCAGGTAATAATCACGTTCCGATTCGGGAATCTGATGCGGCAGTCTTTTATCTCCCGGATTTTTCGGAACCCACACTCTCCCATCATTTCTGAGGCTTTCACTCATCAGTGTCAGTTTGGACTGATGTTTTCCATGGACCGGAATGCATGTGGGGTGTATCTGCGTATAACACGGATTCGCGAAAAGCGCGCCTTTTTTATACGCCCTGAAAGCGGCTGAAACATTGGTTCCCATTGCATTGGTTGAAAGGAAGAATACGTTTCCGTAACCGCCGGTAGACAATACAACGGCATCACCTTTATGTGTTTCAATCTCACCGGTTATCAGGTTGCGGACAACAATCCCCCTTGCTTTTCCGTTGATGATCACAAGGTCCAGCATCTCCCTGCGCGGAAACATTTTAACCATGCCGGCTGCCACCTGTCTCATCAACGCGCTGTAAGCACCTAAAAGAAGCTGTTGTCCTGTCTGTCCTCTTGCGTAAAAAGTTCTTGAAACCTGGGCACCTCCAAAGCTCCTGTTGGCAAGAAGTCCGCCGTAATCCCTTGCAAAGGGTACCCCCTGCGCGACACACTGGTCAATGATGTGGTTACTGATCTGGGCAAGACGGTAAACATTGGCTTCCCTGGCCCTGAAGTCACCGCCCTTGATGGTGTCATAAAAGAGACGCTGGATACTGTCACCTTCATTGGTGTAATTTTTTGCGGCGTTGATCCCGCCCTGGGCGGCGATGCTATGTGCCCGTCTTGGACTATCCTGAATACAGAATGTCTTAACATTGTATCCAAGCTCTGCCAGAGACGCTGAAGCGGATCCCCCGGCCAGGCCGGTACCTACAACGATGATCTCAAACTTTTTTTTATTCGCGGGATTGACCAGTTTCAGTTCGAACCGGTGCCGATCCCACTTATCAGGTAGCGGTCCGCCGGGTATTTTTGAATCAAGGTGCATTCATACCTCCTTCAGGTAAAGATCAAAATATAGATCGGTATAAAGCCGAATCCAATACCGATTGATATGCTAAAAATTATTCCTGCCGTTTTAATCACGGGCATGTATTTGGGATGGTTTGCTCCAATGGTTTGGAACGCGCTCCAGAGCCCGTGACTGACATGAATCGCAACGACAATCACCGCGAACACATAAAACAACGCATACCATGAAACGGCAAATGTGGTCTCCACGAGCTTATAGATTGTTGTTCCGGTCTTATCCACAAAATGAAAGTCAAGCAAGTGGAGGACCACAAACACCAGGAGAATAACTCCGGAATACGGCATCGTCCTCGAACCGATACTCCGGCCGCCCGCACTCTTGTTGACGACATACCTGACCGGTCTTGCCATTATATTCTGATAAAAAAGGGTGACCCCGGTCAACACATGAATGACCGCGAAAAATAAAAGCCCCAGCTCCAGAGCCGTGATTACCGGACCCAGAGAATGCAGACGTTCGGCATACAGATTGAAAGCCTCTTTACCATTATATATAAACAGGTTCCCCGCGAGATGCGCGGTTATAAACCCGCAAAAACCAAGACCGGTAACGGCCATCATCAGTTTTTTGCCGATGGAACTTCTTAAAATATCCAAAAACCAGTTCATTGTTTCCTCCAGAGTAAAAATCCGGGTCCAAAGGGCCCGGCTTTGACTTGTCCGCCATAGCTTTAGCGGCGGTGGATCACCCCTATAAGGGGATTTAACAAGTGCCTAAAGTGCGCTAAAGTGACTAAAATGCCTAAAGTTAATGAATCCTGTCTGTTTTTATTTAAAAGATGGAGCTTATAGCGACTCCAGAACTTTAGGCACTTTAGGCACTTTGTATTATTTCTTATGGCAGAGCCATTTATCTCTGACCTGGCCCAAAGGACCAGGTTTTATTTGATGAAATAAATTAGTGAATCATCTTCATTACAAGAGTACATTTTTTATTTTGTCAAATGAGTCATGTCAATACAATTTTATCATGACCCGTTACTTTGAAGTGGTTTTAATCAGAATAATCGGATATCCACCACGAATCCTGTTTCACATTCATTATTTTTTCAGCGAGTATCCTCCCGGTATCGGTGGTTAGCCTTTTCAATACCGGGGGAAGCCATTTATTTGACAAACCGTAGCCGATATCTGAAAGATTTTTTAAATCGAGTATCAGGGCGATCTGATCGGCATCGTGGGCCAGTTGGGCTTCAAGGGTGAGATTTTCATTAAACTCCTGTATCAGGGATGAAAGAGAAGAACCAAAAGGAAGACCCCTGACAGTATCTTCAACCGCTTTTTTTTCATCCGCAATCACATATTTTTTTTGTACATAGTTTAAATCACCGATCCTGGCTTCCGCGAGATCATGCACAAGACACATGGAAATCAGTTTTTTCGCGTCTGCTTCAGCGACCATTTCAGCCATTACATAACCGATAAATGTAACCGCGAAGCAGTGTTCCGCAACCGATTCTCTTCCCGAACCGAGAAAATGAAAACCGGAACGCGGTATTTCCTTAAGAATTCTTGCCTGAAATAAAAGATTGATAATACTTTCCATAAATTCTCCTGTAATTTTTTTCATCCCAAAAGCGTCCGACAGCGGAAGGCAGCCGGTCGCTTCTACGGTGAGTTGTTTTTTATCTTCACAACCCGTTCCTCATATATCATATTGTATCATCTGTGGCAAAACCAGTTTCAAGCGTCCACCATTTTTCTCTTTGGTTTCTTTCGCTGCGGGAACACTCGATTTCCTTTTTTCACCGAATATGTATCTATTTGTTTTATCATATGTTTTTCGCTTTTCTAATCGTTAGGCAAAATATTGATGGTCTCGTAAAAAATCCGAATTAGACGGTTTCGTAAAGAGTTCAAATTCAAGGCGTGCAAATTTTGTAATGATGAAGCGTACTTATCGTACGTTGAATCATTGCAAAATGCAGCACAACGCAGAAGTTGGACTTTTTACGAAACCGTCAATATTGATCCTTTAATTTCAACACGTTGCATGGTTTAAGACCCAAATAACTTGACACATGTTCATGGCTTGTATAAAAAGTATTGAAATTTTAAACCATTCGGTGTATTTTATAACTTTTAGCAACACAATTGAATACACCTTACAATTACCTGAACCAGGAGCTGTTTTATGTTTTCTACGGATATTGATATCATCGGCATTGTAACCAGTGCCGGACTGGTGGTTCAGTTCGTCCTGCTTCTCCTCTTTTTCTTTTCTGTTATGTCATGGGCAATTATATTAATTAAGGCCAGGTATATCGGAAAGGCCTTCAAGGAATCTGATTATTTCATCGAATTTTTCTGGAAAAGCCGCGACCTTTCAAACGCATTTAAAAAAGCCAAACAACTCAGGAAAAGTCCCGTGGCCCGGGTCTTTCATGTGGGGTATCTGGAATTGAAAAAACTGAGCCAGTCAGGGATGCCCATGTCTCAAACCAGTGTGGATGATATAACCATAAGAGAGAGGGTTTCGGGTTCTGAAAACCTGAAAAGAGCTTTACGCCGTGCCATCAATACAGAGATGACAAAGCTGACCCAGATGGTTCCGTTTCTTGCGACCACCGGTAATACCACCCCTTTTATCGGCCTCTTTGGCACGGTATGGGGGATTATGAATTCATTTAATGAAATCGGGTTAACAGGCGCGGCAAATCTTGCTGTAGTCGCACCCGGCATTTCAGAAGCGCTTATCGCCACCGCTGCCGGTCTTGCGGTCGCGATACCCGCTGTCATTGCTTTTAATTATTTTATGTCGAAGATTAAGGTCATCGAGACGGAACTCATCAGTTTTTCGGCGGATTTCCTTAACATCGTGGAACGGGATATATTAAGGGCTGAAAGGGGAAGAAAATGAAAGCCGGCGGCAGTGATGACAGCTATATGTCGGATATCAATGTCACACCCTTTGTGGATGTCATGCTGGTGCTTTTGATCATTTTTATGGTTGCCACGCCCATGATGATCCAGGGAGTGGATGTATCGCTGCCCGAAGCCTCATCCGAAACCCTTCCCACAAAAAACGAATACCTTCTGATCACCATTAATGCCAAAAACGAAGTATATATAAATGATATTAAAGTATCTGTCGATTTTCTTGAGAAGAAACTAGTCATGATCCTGAAAAACAGGAAAAGCAAGGAAGTCTATCTTAAAGCGGACAAAGACATTCCGTACGGGATCGTGGTCCGAGTGATGTCCGAAATAAAAGGAGCCGGAGTCGAAAAACTCGGCATGGTAACCATACCCATCAGCAAGGACGAAAAGAAGACCAATTAGTAAATAAAAAACGAAACCATCATTTTTATGGTCATAAACAAAAATACCCGCTCAGCCAACAGGTAACAGATGAAACACACAAACGCTTCCAGACTGATTACTGGAAACCAGACCGGCAGTATGGTTATTTATATTATATTTTCGGTTCTGTGCCATGCAGCCCTGATGGCGGCGGTTATCACTGTTCCCGCGCTGACCGGCCCCAAAAAAATCAGAATGAAAGATGTGGTGAGTGTCAGCCTTGTTTCAATACCGGCACCGAAATCTGAAAGTAAAACCGTTTACAGACCCCCAAAAAAACAGCCCAAGAAAAAAATACTTAAAAAACCACCAGAAAAAAAGAAGATAAAAAAACAGGATAAAAAAAAAATAGAGATAAGCACCAATGAAATCAAAGATGCCATATCAAAGCTGAAAAAAGAAGTGGATGAACAGGATCCGTCAGATTTGGAAGAAACACTTAAGGATCTGAAAAAAGAGGTTGAAAATCAGGATCAGGATGATGTAATAGAACGTCTGAAAAACGAAGTGGCCAATAGCAGAAAGAATGGAACCGGGACGGGTGTCGGGAATCAGTCCAGCGGCGGCATCATGGATATTTATGCAGCGGAGATCTCTTTTCAGATTCAAGATAACTGGGCATATACTGGAGAAGCTTCTAGCTTGGTGTCCACACTGGGGTTAAAAATCGCACCAAACGGGGAAATCGTAGATATCTGGTTTGACAGGAAATCAGGCAACAGGCACCTGGATAACTCGGCTTATAACGCCATCATGAAATCGAATCCGCTGCCCCCACTTCCCCGGGCATACCGAAAGCCTTTTTATAAAATAGGTTTTAATTTTGGTACAAAAGGTGTAAAAAAATAAACATGAAACAGTATGGCATGGCTATAAACTCAAAATAAATAAAAAACTGGTTATTCACATGATTCGATATTTTATCAAACCGGCAATTGTCTGTACCATTTTTTTCATTCTGATTTTAACCCATCCATGCATCGCGGATGACGATAATTATAATTACATTGACATCGATAATCCGTCTTCAAGAAAAATCCCCATCGCGATTCCTGTTTTTGTGAATACTGCAGGCTCAGCTGCCGACTCCCCTGTGTTCAAGCAGATGTCTGATTTAATGATTGAATCACTTGAATTTACAAGATATTTTAATGTCATTGACCGAGGCGCCTATTTGGTTGATCCTGTAAATCCAGCCATTACCAGGGACAAGGTCAAATTTCAGAACTGGTCTACTATCGGCGCAGATTTTCTGGTGACAGGCGGTCTCAAGTTAAGCGGTAATAATATCAAACTGGAGCTTCGCCTTTTTGATACGGTCAAGGGAAAGAGGCTGGTCGGAAAAGGGTACAGGGGCACCGTCAGCGACCAGCGGCAGATCATCCATCGTTTTTGTTCCGAGATCGTTCGCCATTTTACCGGTAGCCGTGGAATTTTTAACAGCAAAATCGCTTTTGTATCCACCGGTACAGGTAACAAGGAAATATATACCTGCGATTTCGACGGTCATCGTCCGAAGCAGTTTACAAATAATAAATCAATCAATATAAGTCCGGCATGGTCCTCGGACGGCAAATGGCTGGCCTATACATCGTTTTTAAAGAGAAAACCCGATATTTATATTAAAGATTTGAAAAAACAGGAAAAAGGGGCTGTGATCGCGAAAAAAGGCCTAAACATATCCCCCGCCTGGAGACCCGGGAAATTTGTTCTGGCTGCTACCCTGTCATTTTCAGGTGCCCAGAAAATTTATCTGTTGACTGGGACCGGGAAAGTGATTAGAAAACTTACAAGAAACTGGGGCAGTGACTTATCACCCACATGGTCCCCTGACGGCCAAAAAATAGCTTTTGTATCAGATCGTTCAGGGAACCCTCATATTTATGTCATGGACGTTAATACCGGCCAGACAGAAAGGCTGACATTCCACGGTAAATACAATACACAACCAAGCTGGTCTCCGAGGGGTGATAGAATCACGTACTCATCGATTGAAAAGGGATCGGGCAATATCTACGTCATCGGCATCGAAGACCAGGACCCGATCCGGCTGACCGATAAATCCGGCAATAATGAATCGCCGACATGGTCCCCGGACGGAAGCCTTATCGCATTCAGTTCTACACGTGAGGGGCGTTCAAGGATTTTTGTGATGACTTCATACGGAACAGATCAAAAACGGCTGCTCGCTCTGCCCGGCAAACAGTCAAACCCAAAGTGGTCACCAAGTTTTACAAAATAACTAAGATGTAAACAAGATGTATTGTTTTGAAAAGGAGGAGAAAAATGAGGAATAAGTTATGGATTTGTTTAGCCTTGGTGTTAATTGTACCGGGGCTGTTGACTATGGTATCCTGTGAAACACAAAATGTGAAAACAGATGATCAATCAACATCTGATGGTACAGGGACTGATACCGGCGGCACCGATGCCGGCACCACCTCAAGCGGAGACGGAACGATTTCCGCGACCGGCGAATTTATTCCGGGAACAACTTTTGCGAATGAACAGGACAAGTTCTTTAAGGAACTGGTATACTTTGAATACGATAGATCCACTCTGACCGAAAACAGCCAGGAAATACTCACATTCAAAGCAGAATATATGCGAAAGAATCCTAACCTTTCAGTCAGCGTCGAAGGTCATTGCGATGAACGCGGTACCAATGAATACAACCTTTCCCTGGGAGACATGCGTGCTGCAAGCACAAAAGCGTTTCTCGTGGACCTTGGAGTGGATCCCGGCAGGGTTTCCACAGTAAGTTATGGTGAAGAACGCCCTGATATTGAAGGCCATAATGAAATAGCCTGGGCAAAAAACAGGCGCGCCGCGGTCGCCAGTTCAGATTAATTTAAGATATTATTGGATATGCCTGTCGGCAGAACCGGGCAGGCAATAAAGTGGATACCGTATTATTTAAATAACTATGACCTGTTTGTTTTTAAAAGGAGGAGAAAAAATGAGGAAAAAGTTATGGATTTGTTTGGCTTTGGTATTGATTATACCGGGATTATTGTTTACCGTATCCTGTACCACCACAGCAAATGAGCAGGAGGGGGAAACATCTGATCAACCAGCTGACACACCTGATCAACCAGCTGACACCCCTGTTGAGCCTGTGGTTGGTGCATCAGACGGTACGATAAAAGTTAATACGGAAGGCATGACAAAAGAACAGATTTTCTACAATGAACACGTATATTTTGAATTTGACAAAGCCTCGCTGACCGCGTACGGTCAGGAAGTACTCACACGAAAAGCCGAGTTCATGGGTGAGAATGCTGATGTGTATATCACCATGGAAGGTCATTGCGATGAACGCGGCACCAATGAATACAACCTTACGTTGGGTGATAAACGCGCCCAGTCGGCGAAATCATTTCTTATTGACCTTGGAGTCGCCGCTAACAGGGTTTCAACGGTCAGCTACGGTGAAGAACGCCCGGCAGATGAAGGAAGCAGTGAAGAAGCCTGGGCAAAAAACAGGCGCACAACCGTTGTTTCAGATTAAACATCATCATTACCATTGTCATGCGGCGTGCTGATTTCCGCCGCATGACATTTATATTTAGGCATATCGCTTCCAGGCTGCCGGACTGGATAAAAATCTATCCGCACCCTAACAATGTCATTCACGCCGGTGGATTGGTGATTTGGCGTAACCCATAAAGATGATACCTCTGTTATGAAATCAACAATATATATTCTGTTTAGTCTAATGGCAGCAGCAGTGTTTTTTTTCACAGGATGTGCGCCGCGGGAAGATATAATTATTCTTGATCAGCGTCTGGCAGAACTTGAAGCCCTTTATTCTTCTTCAGATGAGGAAGAGAAAATCCGGGTCAAAAAGCTCAGATCACAGTCTGCGGGACTTGGCGTTAGGTTCAAAGATTTACAGACAGAGCTTCAAAAAATGAACGGAAGACTCGAAGAAATTGAGTTCGCGATCAAGAAGGTAAAAAAGAGCGGAGAAAAATCAGATCAATTAATGATGGCAAGATTTGACCGGCTGGAAAAAGAAGCCAAAGCCAACAAGGAGCATATCAGAAGCCTTGAGAAATTCCTCGATATTGACGGAGCCGATATCAAAGCTGCGGCTGAAAACGAAAAAACACCCGGGTCTGATAATGGTGATAAAAAAGAACTTTCCGAAACTGAACTCTACGATTCCGCCCGGAAGGCCTTTGAAAAAAATAAGTTTGAAGACGCGCTCGATTTGTTCCAGGAACTGATCAAGACGTATCCGGAATCCAAGAACGCCGACAATGCCCAGTTCTGGATCGGTGAAATCTACTATCGGAATAAAATGTATAAAGAGTCAATCATTGAATATCAGAAAGTGATTGAAAATTATTCAAAAGGAAACAAGGTAAAAGACTCAATGCTGAAACAGGGATACGCGTTTTTAAAACTCGGCGACAAAAAAAATGCGCGTACTCTTTTTAAACTGCTGATCAAAAAGTACCCGAAATCAAGCCAGGCAAAAATCGCGAAGAAAAACCTGAAAAAGATCAAATAAATTTTAATGAAACATGAAAAAATCATCACACCTCGAATTTTACGGACACCCATTCGCACCATTTAAGAGAATTTAACCGTTGAAAGTCATTGGTATAGATCCCGGATTGGCCGCGACAGGAATCGGGATTGTGAAAGGGCATGGACTTCACATTGAAGGATTTTCATTTGGGAGTATCAATACTCCCAAAACATGCTCCCTGCCGGACCGACTCAATCAAATTTATTCAAAACTTCATTCCTTTCTGCGTGATGAAAAACCCGATCTTATGGTTGTTGAAGACGTATTTTCCCTTCAAAAATATCCAAAATCAGGCATCACCCTGGGACAGGTCTCCGGCATCATTCTCCTCGCGGGATTTCAGACCAATGTGAAGGCCATTGAAATTCCTGTTCGGGAAGCCAAACAGGTCTTGACCGGGAATGGGAATGCCAGTAAGATACAGCTTGAAAAATCAGTGCGCCATAAGCTGAATCTGGATGAACCCATAAGGCCATATCACGCTTCAGATGCTTTGGGATTGGCCCTGATCGGTTTATACCGAAGCAACAACGGTATGTGATACGGATTTTGAAAGTTACTTTTTACGAGACCATCACTGTTATGATCGGATACCTGGAAGGAACCCTGTTAAAAATTGAAGGTGACCGGATTCTCCTGCTGGCCAACCAGGTCGGCTACGAAATTCTGATCCCTTCGATTATTATGGATTCCTTAAATTCAATTTCCATCGGGGAAAAAATCTCTTTGTATATTTATTTCCAGCAAACCGAAAGACAGCCAAAACCGGTCCTGATCGGATTTAATAATGAAGAAGAAAAAGAATTTTTTCAGAATTTTATTTCAGTAGGGGATATCGGGCCGCTCAAGGCGGTCAAAGCCATGAACGTTCCCATAAGTGAAATCGCGAATGCCATCGAAGCCGGGGATTCAGCCCGGTTAAAACAGCTCAAAGGTATCGGCGACAGAACCGCCCAGAAGATTATTGCCGCTTTATCAGGTAAAATGGATCGTTTCGCGCTTTCCCCGGATGAGAAGAAATCCGAAACGTACCGGGAAACCGATTTTGCAAAATCGGTGCTTGATGTACTGATCTCGAAGCTTGGCCATAAAGCAGCAGACGCAAATAAAATGATCAGTGCGGCACTAAAAAGAAACAGCGCGATTTCAACCGCTGAAGAACTCATTGATGAAGTTTTCAAAGGCGAAACATAAGACAAAAACATATGACAGACGATATCATTACCCGTTCTTCTGACGATCGCAGCCTTATCTCAGGTACATGTCTTCCTGTCGACCAGGAACCTGAAATCATGTCTCTCCGGCCTGAAACGTTCTCTGAATATGTGGGCCAGGAAGAAGTGG
>JAUVGT010000181.1 GCA_030593645.1 Deltaproteobacteria bacterium | reverse complement strand
ACATCCGGTTTAAAGGAAAAAACATTCAGGGTAAGCATCCGGACCGCATTGCCGGACTGGGTATTGCCAGGACATTTCAGAATATCGAACTTTTCAGCAATATGAATACCATGGAAAATATCATGCTGGGACGTCACCTGTTTATCAAAACAGGGCTGTTCAGGGGTATATTCATGTGGGGCCGGCGATCTTTTGCGGGGCGGGAGGAAATCACCCAAAGACGGAAAGTCGAAGAAATTATCGATTTTCTGGATCTCCAGTCCGTAAGGAATAAACCGGTTGGAGGACTCCCATACGGGATACAGAAGCAGGTGGAGCTTGCCCGCGCCCTGGCGCTGGAACCGGAGCTGCTCCTTCTTGATGAACCCTGTGCCGGAATGAACTCCGAAGAAAAACAGGATATGATATTCTGGATCAAGGACATACAGGATGAATTGGGAATAACGATACTTTTAATCGAACATGATATGTCGATGGTGATGGATATTTCCGACAGGATAATGGCGATCAATTTCGGGCGATTAATCACGGAAGGGATTCCCGAAGAAATCGTAAAACATCCGGAAGTCCTGAAGGCATATCTGGGAGAGGATACTTCTGTTGGGAACATTGCTTGATATTAAAAATATAGAAACCTATTATGACCTGATATATGCGATTCGGGGCGCGTCTCTTTCGGTCGAGGAGGGGTCAATCACAGCGATTCTGGGCAACAATGGCGCGGGGAAGTCGACTGTGCTAAAGACGGTCATGGGTTTGATAGAGGATCAGCCCGACAAGGGGATCATCGAGTATATGGGGAAGCGCATTAACGGGTATGATACAGAAAAAATAGTTCATATGGGTATCTCCTATGTACCTGAAGGCAGGGAAGTATTTGAAGAGCTTACAGTCCGGGAAAACCTTCAGATGGGCGCCTATGTCAGAAAGGATAAAGCAGGCGTAAGCCGGGATATGGACAGGGTCATGGGTTATTTTCCGATACTCAAATCCCGAATAAAACAGTGGGCCGGAACACTCTCCGGCGGGGAGCAGCAGATGCTGGCGATCGGTCGATCCCTGATGAGCCGTCCCAAACTTCTTCTTCTTGATGAGCCTTCTCTGGGTCTATCACCCATTCTTGTCCAGGAAATTTTCAGTATTATACAAACGATTAACAATGAGGGTGTGACCATTCTTCTTGTGGAGCAGAACGCCCGCATGGCCCTGAACATATCAGACATTGGTTTTATTATAGAAAATGGGCGTTTTGTGATGAAAGGCAAATCGAAGGATCTGATGGAAGACAAGGATGTCAGGGAATTCTACATGGGTATTCGGGCAGAAGCTTCGGTAAAAGGGTATCAACGCTGGAAAAGAAAAAAAGCATGGAGATAATTAGAACAGAAAAACAGAAATTGGAGACAATCCCACGGGTTTTCAAGAGGATTGTACAGAAATATGGCAGCCGGGTTGCCATGCGATATAAGGATTACGGCCTGTGGCACGATATTACATGGAATGAGTACTACAGCCAGGTTCGTAATCTGGGGTCGGCTCTCATTTCCATGGGGATTAAAAAGGGTGATTGCATTTCAATTATCGGCGATAACAGTCCGGAATGGGTCTATGCTGATATGGCAGGCATGTGCATTGGCGGCACGGTAGCCGGAGTTTACGCGACAAACGCGTGGCAGCAGGTAAAGTACGTTGTCAGCAATTCGGAATCCAAAATATTTTTTGTTGAAAATGAGGAACAGCTGGATAAATGGCTTCGTTTCAGGGACGAAGTACCCGGCCTGGAAAAAGTCGTTGTATGGGATACAAAAGGTCTCAGGCAATTCAAGGACCCCATGGTCATATCTTTTGAGGAGTTTCTTGAGATCGGAGAGAAAAAATTTAAAGAAGACCCCGGACTGTTTGAGACGCATGCGGCAAAAGTCCGCCGGGATGATCTTGCATTGCTGATTTACACATCCGGAACAACCGGTCCTCCCAAAGGTGCGATGCTGGACCATGAAAACCTGGTGTGGATGGGACGTGCCATACTAAAAATCAATCCGATGGATGAAAAAGATGAAGTGTTATCATTTTTGCCGTTATGCCATATTTTTGAACAGCTTTTTACCGTAATCTGCCATCTATCTGCAGGGCATGTTGTTAATTTTATCGAAAGTCCGGAAACAGTAGCGGACAATATGATCGAGGTTTCTCCGACAGTCGGGTATGCCGTACCCAGGATCTGGGAGAAATATTACTCGGCTGTTAAGATCCGGATGTCGGATGCCACCTGGTTCAAACGGGTTTTTTTTAATGTCGCTCTTAAAACAGGAGGGAAACGTGCCGCCCTGACAATGAATTTTAAACAGGTTCCGATTTTCCTTGAAATCGCTTATCGTTTTTTCTATTTCTGTATATTCCGTAAACTTAAAGAGAGGCTGGGGTTTGACCGGATATGGGTTGCCTATTCCGGGGCCGCCCCCATTGCGCCGGATGTCCTTCATTTTTTTCAATCGATCGGCATTAACCTGATCGAAGCATACGGTCAGACCGAGGGGACCGGTGTGTCGACGATGCCGAAAATTGGTCGTGTGAAATTTGGTACTGTGGGACAGGAAATACCCGGTTCAGAAATCAGAATCGCCGAAGATGGGGAGATCCTCCTGAAATCCCCCGCTGTATTCAAAGGCTATTACAACAATGCAGAAGCCACAGCTGAAACAATAAAAGACGGATGGTTATATTCCGGGGATATCGGCGAGATTGACCGAGACGGATTCCTAAGGATCATCGACCGGAAAAAAGATATCCTGATTACCGCGGGAGGTAAAAATATTACTCCGCAGCTGATTGAAAACAAGCTAAAGGCGAGTATCTATATCAATGACGCGGTGGTGATCGGTGATAAAAGAAAGTACCTGACCTGCCTGATCATGATCGATGAAGATAATGTCGTCAAGTATGCCCAGGATCATAAAATTCAATTTTCAACATACAGGGATCTGACCATGAGCCCGGAGATCATAAAATTGATACAGGAAGAAGTCGATTCGGTAAACAGTTCTCTCGCGCGGGTTGAGAACATTCGAAAATTTACAATCCTGCCTAAAAAACTTTATGAGGAAGACGGAGAAGTGACTCCCACAATGAAAGTAAAAAGGAAGTATGTTAATGAAGCGTTCTCCAGCTTGATAGAGTCCATGTACGGGCAGATCTAAATAACGAATTTGATGATGCTTTCTATTTTGTTTTATCGGGTATTCCCATAAAATAGCGTAGGCCGGATATATTTTCGGTCGTGATCATTCCATCGCTGTAATCTTTCAAAATTTCTTTCGGGTTAAACGCAATGGCAAGCCCGGCATTTTCAAGCATGAAACGATCGTTTGAACCGTCACCTACTGCTACAATCTGATCGGTGGATATATTTTCGAGCTGGGCAACATTTCGGATGATCTGTCCTTTTTGTTCCGCGTCAATGATGTTTCCAACAATTTTTCCTGTGACCACATCATCTTTGATTTCCAGTTCATTGGCAAAAACGTAATCTAAATTCAGACGTTTCTTTAGGTAATCGGTTAGAAATGTGAATCCGCCGGAGATTACGCCAATTTTATATCCCATAAAGCGAAGCGTAGAGATGAGTTCTTCCGCGCCGGGTGTTAAATTGATTGTTTTTATAATGGATATCAATTTGCAGACCGGCAGGCCCTTAAGAAGGCGTGCTCTCTCCTTGAGAGACTGTTTAAAATCGATTTCACCATTCATTGCTTTTTCTGTCATTTTTTTAACATCACTGCCGACCCCGGCTGCTTCTGCCAGTTTGTCAATGGCTTCTTCCTGGATAATTGTGCTGTCACAATCAAAAAATACGATTCTTTTTGGTTTTTGGAATATATTATGGTCACGCAGGGATACGTCCAATCCGGTTTTTTCGGCATAATCATACAGAATATTTTTTATGATTGAAATGTCATCTACTTCCGAGGTGTCTACCATGATTTCCATGGCAATGTATTCACCCCGTGCAATCATTCGGATCGATTCGATATTGATACGATACTCATTGAAAATCCCTGAAACAGAAGCAACGATCCCTGGTTTATCGATCCCCATGAGAGTAAAAATCATTCGTTGTTTATCTGCCTTTCTTCGTCCTGCTTTATATGGCTCTATTCGTAGTCCAAGGTTAAAGTCTGCTCTCACCGGTTCAACAGCCATTGTCATTTCCATGTATGAACAACCGGCGGGCAGCAGATCCACGACCAGGAAACATGAAAAATGACCCCGAATCGCCCGGGCATCGACATCCACAATGTTAATACCTAAACCGGCAAGTTTATTTGTCAGAGAATGAAGTAAACCCGGTTTATCTTTTCCGACGGCTGTAATGACGTAAAGAGATTTCATAATATTCATTAATTATTCATAAGAAATCAATGTGTCAAATAGAATTTTTAGGGATTATGATGTTTAGGCGGGGTAAATTTAAGAAAGTGGGTTGGACTACTTGAGTGGTTACTAAATGAAGACTCAATACTATGCTGTTCTACGCATTATCATAATTATTGGACCACGCATATGGCATTATACAATATTTATTTTATATCAGAAAATAATATAATAATAATACAACAATCAGACTCAACACGCGAAATCCTTGCCCCATGATGAGAAGCTGTGTTCCGGTTTTAGGTGAAAAGATACCGATATAACGGGGTAACTGATGACGTAATGCCCGAATCGGGAATGCTATAATGTTGCCGAGGATCAATGCCAGGACGGTCTGCCTGGTTGTCAATAGTCCGGCATCAAGAAGTGCGCCCGCAGCGGCAAATCCGGATGTGAATTCAGCAGCAAAACTGAGAATCACGATGGAAAGTGACTCAACAGGTATAAATGAAGTTACAACATAACCGGCCATCCATTTTCTGGCAAGATCAAACAGCCCCATAGAGTTGAGCGTAAATACAATAATATAAATGGGTACGACATAAATCCCGATATTTATAATTCTTGGCGGAAGTTTTTTCCCGATTTCTCTAGACGCGTATTTTATGCTTTTTGTTGAAGAATCCGGGGGTTTGATTTCCAGGACCTCTTTTTCACCCTTGGGAGCAGGAAGATAAAGGTGAGCGTAAAGCAGAAAAAATACTGTGCGTAAAATCGCAGCCAGGAAAGTGATGATAAAATATAGCGCACCAGCCCAGCCGGTCAGGGGAATGACTATAAAAAAAGTTGTGGGAAGATGAAGAAAGTAGGCCGGGAGCTGGTTGATAAAATTGGAAAGGAAAAGCTGTTTGCGTGTAATTTTTTTATCTTTGAAGAAATCAAGGAGCATTGCATTTGCGGATACACCCGAGATAAAAGCTGTTACAAAAGCGGCACCGCACCTGTTTCCGAGATTTCCGAATTTAAAAAACGGTCTGAAAATAAGACCGAGTTTTCGGGTCCAGCCGGCGGCTTCAATGATTTGACCGGCAGCAAGGCCAATTCCAATAAAGAACATCAATCTCCCAAGGGGCCAGAAAAGATTTTTTGAAATGATTTCGAAATTTATTTTATCGATCGATATGATACCCCAAACGATCGCGGCAATCGATAGTATCAGGGATAAAATGACTGGCCAGGGTTTAATCTTATTTTTTTTTCGGATCATATTATTTTTTTGTGAGAATAAGAGTCCAGTAATTGGGAGGGCAGTCTTCAAGGGATTTAATGTCTCTTATTATTTCCTGGTCGGGAAGACTGCAGTTTTGCACCGCAACACTATGATCTGTGAGTTTTGCTTCATCAAGAACCCTTGTGATATCCTTGACATTTTTATACGCTTTTAAAAAAACAACAGTATCGGGTACAGCGCCAAATTCTCTAAAGTGATCCCCACCTTTAGCACCTGACAATACAAGAAGTGATTCTTCTCCTTCAACCAATGGTGTGTTCAGGCTTGCGGCTGATGCCTGGTATGAAGTAATGCCGGGAACGCTGATAACAGGCAATTGAGGGGCAAGCTTCTGAACGTGATTTAGAATATACCCATAAGTAGAATAAGTCATGGAATCTCCGAGTGTCAGGAAAGCCACTATTTTACCTTTTTCAACCTCCTGGATGAGCGTACGGGCATTTTCCTTCCAGGCCTTTTCCTTCTGCTCCAGGTTTGATGTCATGGGGAAACGGAGCATTTTAACCGGTGTCAGGTCGGGGATATGAGGCTTTGAAATGCTCACAGCCAGGCTATAGCTGTTTTTTGTGGAAGCGGCAGCATAGACCGAATCCGCGCTGTTTAGGATCCTGGCGGCTTTTAAAGTGATCAACTCCGGATCTCCCGGGCCGACTCCAAGGCCATATAAAATTCCGTTTTTTTCTTTCATTTTATCCTCATCATTCATATTGATATTTAATCCACTTCTAAAAATATACGGGTTTTCTCATTATATATTTCCGGGTACAATTTATTACCGATTTCAAAAATACCGTACAGCAGCCGTACGGTTGGTCTGGATACAATCATTTCATCGATAATATATATATCATTGTTTTTTACAGCTTTAATTGCGCTGAAACCCGGTTCGTTTTTAATGAGTTCTGTTGTGGCGCGGTTCATTGCTCCGGTCTGGGCAAGGTAGACATCAATCTTGCCGGCATTGGAAAGTATTCGCTCCTTCCCGTATGCGGCGATATTTGTTCCCCGTACCGATCTTGCGTCCTTCGCGATATTAATTCCGCCAGCGGTTTCAAGCGCGAAAACAGCCATTGAATCCGGTGTAAAAGTTTTCATCTTGCTGTGTATGGCTTCAAAATATACCTTTTTTCTATTCGTGACAGAATGGGTTAATGACTTGAAAACTGAAACCGTCTCATTAAATTTTTTAATCATGCTTTTGGCATGTTTCGTTTTCCCGGTCAATATACCGAGAATATCCCAATAAGTGTACATTTCATCAATGGAAGCGGGCTGCATCGATACTACAGTGATGTTACTATTTTCAAGTCTTCTGATAAACTGGGGATAACCCCGATCTATCATTGGTCGTATAAGGACCAGGTCCGGTTTTACTGCCAGAAATTTTTCAGGATCATCATGATAAGAAAAAACCATCTTTTTTAAAGCGCCGGCAGGATAAACCTCGTTTCGTGATACTCCGATTATTTCCGCGTCAAGACCTAAGGAAAAAAGATTTTCAGTATGCGCGCCGTAAAGTGAAACGATTCGGCAAAATGGCTGTGTTACAATTACTTTTCTACCGGATTGATCAAAAATGATATTACTGTCTTTAACCCTTAAATTGTCGGAAGCCGCGGCGTCATCCATGGCTGAAAAGCATATGGTGATATAAAATATGAAGATAAGAATATTTGGAATAAATATCCGCATGGCTTATTTCCTAAAGACAACCTGCATAGAGCCGGAATACTGTTCAGGATATACTTTGGCTCGAATATTAAATACATCTTTGATGGTCTTTTCGTTCAGTACCTGTTCCGTCTTACCATAAGCGGCAATGCGGCCATGGTTTAAGAAAAGCAGATTTTCACAGAACAGGGCGGCGAGGTTGATATCTTGAAATACCGCGATTACCGTTTTATTTTTTTGCCTTACACCCTGGGCTGCTATGTTGAGCATACTTATGGAATGATTGATGTCAAGGTTTGATGTGGCTTCATCCAGCAGTAATAATGGGGTGTCCTGGGCAAGAGCCCTTGCGAAAACCACGCGCTGCCTTTCCCCTCCGCTGAGTTCAGTAATGTATCGGGTATTAAATTCATCTGTACCGGTTTTTTCCATTGTTGTGCGAACACGTCGCCGGTCTTTTCCGGAAGGCGGATTAAATCTCGGTATATGTGGGTATCGCCCCATCATTACCACTTCTTCTGTGGTAAATGGGAAGTTAATATAATAATCCTGCGGAACAAGTGATACATTCAGAGAAAGTTCTTTTTTTGAATAGTCCGAAAGATTTTTACCCATGAGTTTGATTTTTCCTGAAGCGGGTTTTTTATTCCCCGTAAGTAAATCAATTATTGTTGTTTTGCCGCTGCCGTTTGGCCCAATGATGCCATAAAATTTCCCGGGATCAATGGTTAGCGAAAAATCGTCGATTACTTTTTTATTCGCGTAATAAAATGAGATATTATTGATTTGATAAGGCACTTTAGAAGTCTTTCCCTTTCGTTTGTCTTTTCCTGAAAATATAACAGAAAAACGGACCGCCGATTAGAGCTGTGAGCACACCAATTGGAATTTCAGACGGAAGAGAGCGGGTGATTGTGTCGGCAATTAAAAGAAGTATAGCGCCCACGAGAAGCGACACAGGAATAAGTCGCCGGTTATCCGGGCCTGTAATGAATCTCACCATATGAGGAACCAGAAGTCCGATAAAGCCAATAATTCCTGAAACTGAGACACAAATACCGGCAACTAAGGAAGCGGTTATCAGGAGGATGAGCGGTACTTTTTTTGTATCCACACCCATGGAAGAAGCTGTGCGCTGGCCAAGAGAGATAAGATTCAGATCCCTGGAAAAGAAGATAAACACTGAAAATCCAAAGCTGACGAATAAGAGTGTAATAAGTACATCCGTCCAGGTTTTTGATCCGAAACTTCCCATGAGCCAGAAAATGATTACTGAAACCTGCTCATCCGCGACGTATTTCAGGAAGCTGATGCCCGCCGACAGTATGGCGGCCACAATGATTCCGGAAAGGATCAGGTTGTTTGATGAGAATCCATTCCCCGAAGACGAAAGATAAATCACAAAGATCAGTGTACTGACAGCACCGAAAAATGCGAAGAGAGGGATTGAGAAAACCCCAAGAAAACCGATATTCAGGATGATGGCGATTGAAGCTCCGAAAGCCGCACCGGCAGACACACCAAGAGTATATGGATCCGCCAGAGGATTTAAAAGTATTCCCTGGAAAACAGCCCCGGAAACAGCGAGCCCGCTGCCCACAATCACCGCGGTTAATATGCGCGGCAGACGAACATCGAGAACAACCACAGGGAATATGTCATTCATACCTGTAGTCATCGATTCTGATCTGAACAATTTCCCAATGATGATTTTAATGACATCATAAAAAGGAATATTTATGTATCCCATACTGGTTGAGAATATGATCACTGTTAGGAGCAATATCAAAAGAATGGAAACCTGAACTCCGGTTGCCTGCTGCAAATGATTTCTTTCCGATTGTTTTTTGTTTTCCATAAGATTGTCAACTGTATTGATAATAAACAAACCAATAAAAAAAGCCCTTCAAACCGGTTCGGCTTGAAGGGCTGCACCCAGTTTTCTTGGCCCTTTTTTAATTTCATCACTTTGTTACCGCAAAGCAACGAATCAACATCCAGGCAGGTCTTCTGGCTCCCCCTCCCTTTCAGTGTCCTTCCCATTTCGATTGATCGAGACAGTGGTTTTAATAACTGAAAGAGTTCCCAATTGAAGGTTTTGAAAACACTTCAATAAAGGAAGGGCTACAGCGGCGGGACCGCTTCCGAATTAAACGGAATTCCCTATTAAGCAAATGCACCTGAATTTGTTTATAGATAGAGAATATGGTTGTTTATGTCAAGGTAAACTTGAT